>JBEKLF010000192.1:0-16773 GCA_050010335.1 Terriglobia bacterium | reverse complement strand
TCGACGCGTTCCTTCAGCAGCGTGCGGACCAGGTCGCCTTTGTCATTGGGGTCCTGGCGCATGGACTGAAAGGCTGCCGGGAAACTGGTTATTTCCTTGTACAGGTCCGCCACATCATAGATGAAGGGCAGCGTGCCGGCGTCGTGAACGAATCCCAGAGACGGCAGGTAACCCAGCGAGCAGAGTACGGCGGCGCACAACGCGTAGAGGCTGGCATTCGCGGTCGAGAGGGCGCGATTGATGTTGTCCGCCAGATTCCAGTTGGATTTGTCGTAGTTGCGCCCTTTCCAGGTGACTCCGTACTGCTCGCCGAGTTCCGCGTATTTTGCGCGCACGCGCAAGCCCTCCATGCCCCGCAATTCGGTGACGGAATACGCCCGCACATCCACGCCGGGAAAGCGCTGCACAAACATGCGGCGGGCGATCTCGGCGCGCTGCTTCTTATCGGCCCAGGCGGCAGCGTGCTTGCGGGGCATCAAGTTGTCGTGATTGGGCGTGATGCCGAAGGCGTAGAAGCGCATCCCCTCCTCGCCAATCCAGCAAACGGGGGTATTGGAATCGGCGCAGGCCTTCATGGCCGCGTGCGTCACTGTCGTGCCCGGCCCCAGCAACACCGCCGAAAGCGTGGCGACGGGCAGCCGGTAGACCAGCCGGTCCGCGCCGATCCACTTGATGCTGGAGTCATCCACTTCCAGCCGGCCGTGTTCGAGGTAAATCGGCGTCCACCGGTCCTTCGCCGGCGTCAGCGTCTCCAAGGGTGGTTTTTCGAAGATAGGCATAGTGCGATTTTAGATTTCCGATTTGGGATTTTCGATTGAACGCCCCGGAACCTCCTTAATGCGGCGTGGGGCGAATAGACGCCCTTCCACGCCACTGGAAGTACTCGTGCCAAAGCTCAGGGGCTGATCATTCCATGTATCGGTCCCGTCTTCGAAGTCAGCCACCTCCTCAAGCCTGGCGAAGGCTTTGAACGAGGGAAGTTCGGTCGCTTCGATTCCATCGAGTCGGCCAACGTGTTGCAACAACGCGCCCTCTGCAATGTCGCGATTGGGGAACACGCCTAATGCACATTCCAACTCCGGGGCCCGCACCAGTATGGGCGTGGCGGGCGGGCACGACTTACGCCCTAACCATACGCCCCAGACGGGGTTCAGCAGCCCCCGCGCGGCTTCCGCCGCCGCCGCGGCCTCTCCCGGTAGCAGCACGCCGAAGCGGGCGTCCATCAGGTAATCGCGCCAGGACTGAACGGTCTCTTTGGGACGGGTTTTGGGCTTGTCCGCTGTGCGGTAGTTCTGAATCGTGTGATAGTCTGTCAGCCGCCGCAATGGAAGTAGGTGATTTTTGCGGTCTGGGTTGCGCCTGGGAACCCGCGCGCAAACCATACCTTCCCCAGGCAGGGAGAAGGCGGCAAGCGACTCGCGCTCGCGCAGCGATCCTTTGGGAACGCCCATTGCGGCGAGCACGAGCCCGAGCACACCGCTCTTTGTGGGGAACATGGCCGTGTCTCGCCGCTCGAAGCGGCTCTCAAAGCCCCACGATTGAAGCGGTGCGTCCAGCCATAACGCGAGCCATGCGATGTTATTCGACATGGGCCACCAGTTTGCTGATGAACAGGTTTAGTGGCGTCTCTTCGGAGAGCCAAACTTCGCCACCCTTGCAGATAAGCGGCTCGAGTTCGAAAGTTTTCTTTAACCGCTCGTAGTGTTTCTTCAGGGCTTCGACTGAAGGTTTGAGCCAGCCCTCCCCGTTGGCCCGCACCGGCGCTTCGAAGGCGTTGACGAGTTGCATCGGCTGGCCGGTAGCGACGACGCCGAAAACGTATTCCGGCGGCAGATTGGCGTTCATGCCCGTATGTTTGGCGGTAGGCACAGCCAGAATGGTTGCGCGGAGGAAGGCTTCCACGATGGCGTGGCGTGTCGCCTTGTACTCTTCGCCAGCAAAACAGCTTAGGGTCGCGGGGGGCCTTCCATTTGTGGTCTTCTGGTAAAACAATAGGTCGAGGTTCAACGCAGCGTAGCGATAGTAACAAGCCGCATTAAACTCAGCGTGCCCCATGTTGGCGGCGCCCGGCTCTTCCTTTGGGCGTTCGTCGTCAACGGCAGTCCAGAAATCGAGGTCGTTGTCACAAGCATGTGTAGAAATAGCGTGGCTGAACAGGCCTGCGGCCTCGATGTTGAGCGTGGCGTCATTGGCCACCATGCGGCCGAAGATGGCGATGTCCGCCGCGTCTTTGAGAGCAAAGTTTTTCACGGCTTGTGAAGCCGCCTGTTGCGCATGTTGCGCATCTTTATGCGCTTTCCGCGCGTCCACAATGGCCTTGGCCATCGCGCCGATTTCGCCAGGCGAGAAATAGAGGAGGGTGCTGGTTTCGGTGCCAGCTTCCTCGTCCGGTTCGGCGGCCTCGTCAGCCTTACCCTTCTTGCCTCCGGACTTAGGTTCTTGGTTGGACTGTCCCTTCTTGGGCTTCGACAGGAACGCATCGCAAACCGCTTGCGCGGTCTCCGTCGCTTCTTTCTGGGGCAGGTTGAGTTTGATGAGTTCTGCCCCAAGGGTTTCGGCTGCCCTGAGCGTTCGGCTGCCCGCGAATAACTTTTTGTCGCGGTCCTTTTCGCCGTTCTTTGCCAGCTCCCGAATAGCGCGTTTCAGGCACTGGCTAGAAATGCGCGCGCGCGTCACGCCGCCGAAAATGGCATTCTTGGGCGCGCCAACGTCGTCACGGTTGAGGCACGACGGCGGGAATGGTTGCAGGATGTGAAGTGCGATGTGTTTCATAAGTTCTCCTTTGTTTTCGGTTTGGAGCTGGGGTCTTCGTCGAGCGGTTCGATTAGGAGCAGGCCAAATCCGAAGGCCTTGGCACTGCCGATGCCGTTCGCAAAGCTGTTCTTGAAGGCGTCGCAATTTCGCACGCGCAGGCACCCGTCGAAATCCACGGCGCCGAGCGTGCCGAGCCGTCGTTCCTTCTCGATTGAGAAGTGCTGCAAACCACGGGGAGTAACGCGTAGCGTGCCATGCTCGACTTCAAAGCCGCCGGCTTGAGCCTTTCGCCCCATCCACGCAAACAGGTCCGTGATTTCGCGTACCCGCACACGCTTGCCTTGGCCTTGGTGTAAACCGTCCGGACCTTTGGGCGTAACCTTCTTGGTGGGGTTCGCTCGCAGGCTGAAACGGTAGCGTTTGTGCTCAAGGAACTCGGCCCTTATGTGCTTGGTCGCCCAGTTGCGTTCGTGGTCGGGGCACCATGCCGGGCGCACGGGCGCGGTGGCGGACAGGATATAGAGCCGAAAGCCGCCCTGGCGGGGGTCTTCGTCCAGTCGCGTGAGGAAAAAGCGCGGCGTGCCCTCCGGCCGGCGATCGTTGCGGTGGCGATCCAGGTGGGGAAACGCATCCCAGACGCGCTGGTGCCAGTCGTAGGCGTCGTGAATGTGACGCATCGCCGCCGTCTCGTAATCCAAGAACACTCGGGTGAGATAGCTCATAGTTCGGTCCACTCGTCGCTCTCAACGGCGTCGGGCTGCCAGTAGCTGCTAGCCCACCTGATGCGGATCCGCTCGCGGCGGGTACCATCAGCAGCATCCCAGTTGAGTAAGGCAGTCAGCAGCTCCTCGTAGTAGACGGGAACCGGCCCATCCTTCGCATTCCTGGCGCGCTTCACGATAGGGACAATCCACTTCGCCAAGTCTTTTTCGGACTCCGCCGCCAATAGCCGGCGGAAGTTGGGGTCAAAACGACTGTTCCCATCGGGCTGGCGGGTTTCGTTGGCCAGGATTCGGCAGCTTGCGCCAAAGTTGATATCGCGACCCGGCCCGCGTTCCGGCTGCGGGTAGAAGGCAAACGCGGCTCCGACGGCAAGCCAGGCATACTCGGGGGACCCGTCGTACCGGCGGATCCTGCCGCCACAACGTATGACCTCCGAGTACGCGAGGTGCCGCCTGCCCTCCGATGCGCCGTGACGGAGGCGTGCCCGTGCGCCGGGTTGCGGAGCGGGTTTGTCATGGCGCGTGCCGCAGCGGGTGCGGAGCTTTCCGATAAAGACGCGCACATTATCGCGCCACTGATAGCTCTGCTCAGTACGTTTATCGGCCGTCATTTTTTTCCCTCTCAGGCTGTGGACGTGACCGCCACATTGTTTGCCTTGCCTCGCCGAACGCAGCGGCTTGCCGGGCGCTGGCCCGCGGGCACGCAACGGAGAAGGCCTCTTCGGCGGCTCGCCTTACCAGCGGCCCCCAACGCGATTCGTCGCGGGCGTAATCGAGATAAAAGGGCGCAGCGCACTTTAATTTGTCCGGAGGATTCGCACATAGCGGGATGAGCACGTCACGCGCGTCGGACTCAATTCGGGTCCAGAAATGAGTTGCGGCTTTGTATCGAATCTTGGCTCCCCGCCGTCGCCCCCGGTTCGGCGACCCTGGCTTTCCGAATCTGTCGCCGAGTCGCCGACGGTAAGCACCTATGCCGTCGCTCAGGGCGCCTTCCCAAGCCTTCGCAAACTTGACGCCGCCGTCATAGAACGCTTGGAAGTCAGTCGAAAACGCGCCGGTTGGCAAATGCAAGACAGACTCGACCGTGTTCTCGATGTCAGCGGTGTTAACAACCATGAGGCCGCCGACCCAAAGATCGATTGGAGTGCTCCCACCAAAGCGTTGCAGAGCCAAACAGCCCGCCCGCCCTTCCTTGTCAGAGCGCTGCTTTGCTATGATCGCGGGAAGGTTGCGCCACACCGCCACAGACGATGAGCCCTTGAGCAGCCAACGCTTGGAGCCGTCACTAAATGTCGTAGCCGTCGGCTCACGGAAACCGCTTTTCCTGAAACTCGGATACGCTAACCCCTTCCGTTCTAGGATCATCTTCGCAATCATGTTAGTGCCATTTTGCTGCAGCGAGAGGCCTTTCGTGATCGGCACGAGGCGACCCAGATAAGTGGCCGTCGCCACACGACGCCATTTGTCTTCACGCTGCCAGCTAGCGGGGAACGTCCATACCGGCTGTCCCCAAGCCCCAACCCCGAGCGATTCTTCCACTGACTCCCGGTCCAGTAGGTTCAACCAGATTGTCTCGGCTAGCGTGCGGCCCTGCAGAATAGTGTGCAACATGTTGTCGTCGCCGCATGGGCACTTGCCCGTGTAACCCGATCCCCCCGGAGGGGTGAAGCATTGGAACGTGAGAAGTGGCAGCGCAAGTTCGCTGGGAGGGAAGGCACGCACCTCCAGACTGGCGCCACCGTTGTCAAAGATGGTCGCATTGTTCCCGGTCGCGAGTGCGAAATTCAACTTCGTAACCAATTCCTCGGTCGAATCGGACTCCTGTCCCGGAACCAGCGCCCTCACCTGTTCAAAGCGTGCCCCAGTCCCCAGAAGTTCAAACCCCATGCGCTGCTCGCGCAAGTGGTTGCGTGCAGCCTCGGAGATGCGTGGTTTACAGTGAAGCCAATCCTCATGGTCTTTCGGGCCTTGCAACCCTGCGTGGGCGACGCATAGCAGCAACCGCATCAGGGCGATGCGTTCGTGTGGGCGAACAGCGAGGTCGCGGATCGTCTCACCGTTAGCGAAGACCTGTTCAAGGCTTACCAAATTCCGGGAGCCATCAGTACTGAGCACGGGAATCCAAGGTTCAGTCGCAAGATTCATCGTCGTCCTCATACTGGGTTGGGGATATCCTACCACGGCCGCTGCTTCGCTGGACTTCAATGCCCGCGTCTTCGTCGTAAAACAGGCGCGATGGCTCGTTTTGACCCGGCCAGTGGATTCGCCCGTTACGTTCGCCCTTGACGATGCCAAGGGCAAATGGAGGCCGGGCGTAGCCCTTAAGCGCGGAAGGCAGCCATTCAGAGCCTTCGCGAATCATCCAGGCATCCACGCGAGCGAGATTGTAGTAAATCGTCTTTCTTTCGGGAAAGTTCCACTCACGGGAACGGACGACGAAGGGCCGGCCGTGCAGTGGCGCCAGCTCCAAGTCATCCCTGCGCTGCCTAGCCCCACGAACGAGCAGCAACCAGCCTGTTTTGAGTTTGCTCCACCGGGTCTGTACGCCCTCTTCGTCATCAAGTTCTTCCATGCTCCACACGCGAGTCACCGCTTCGGCGCGATTTTGGAGGCTCTTGCGTTCCTCCTCTAGCTCAAGTCGCAACTCAGTCCAACTAGCCCGCTCGGCAGAGACTGCTTTGTAGGTGGCCTCAAGCAATCGGCGAATGTCAGGGGGCAAGACCAGCGTGCCCCGCCGTGCTACCTTGCGCCACTCGACAAGCGAGCGCAGGAGAACGTAAGGCGCGTAAACGTAAGCCGACTTGCCAAGAGCTTTTTTCAGTGCGCGGGCGTCGCCACGGTTCGGAATTGCTGGGCAGATCACCCAGGCTTCGCGCCGCGCCGTGTCTGGCCGTCGCGCCGCCATTTTGGGAAGTTCCTGATGCCGCCAGAGCCGACCGATGCGTTGGAGTAGCATGTCCGTCGGTGCGAGGTCCGTTAGGAGAAAATCGGCATCGATGTCCACGCTTTGCTCGACGACCTGCGTCGCGACGAGCACAGAGCCTTGGGGACGACTCGCCGGGTCCTTTCCGAGTCGGGTCATCCAGTCGTTCTCCAGTTCTTCGCGCCGGAAGAAGGGGAAGCGGGAGTGCAAAAGTGCCACGCTGGGTCCATCCTCGCAGTTGGCACTGCGAAGTGCGCGGTAGGTCGTCTGAGCTTCGCCCACGGTGTTGCGAATCCACAGCACGCATTCGCCGCGTGCCGCCCGGCGTAGGCATTCGTTGGCCGCATCGTCCTCGGCAAGCTCGACACAACGAACCGTGACCTCCTTTGCTTGCTCTGATTCACCTTCGAGTTGACGCAGTTTTCCCCCATCCTTCGGGAGGATCGAGAGCAACGGGTAATGATCGCGCAGTCGAGTATTCTGTGGCAGGCACAGTAATTCGCGCTTCCGCTGGGCGGTGAGCGTGGCGGAAAGAATCACAATGGTTGCCCCAAGTTCGCGGAGGCGCCGAATCAGATGATCGACCAAGGTGCCGGTGTAGAGGTCATAGCTGTGGATTTCGTCCAATATGACAACCTTGCCGGCAAGAGCGAATTGGCGCACGAAGAAGTGCTTCGCCGCAACCACACCAAGCAGCGCTTGGTCAATCGTGCCCACGCCATAAGGAGCAAGCAATGCGCGTTTAGCGGAGGCAAACCAGTCCCGTGCAAGGGCAGGCGTTGCATCTTCATCGCCAGCGGGTGAGATCACCGCGCAAGAGTCGTCTAGCAACCACGAATTGGCGTGGGCCAAACGCAGCGTGGCAGGTTCCGCGGCGGCGCGCTCCAGAAATTTCCGTACACGTAGATGGATGCGATTGCTGGTGACTTGGGTGGGCAACGCAAAATACAGCCCGTTAGCTGCGCCGGACTCAATAACTCGATAGGCCAACCCCAACGCTGCCTCAGTCTTGCCCGTGCCCATTGAGGCCTCGATCAAGGCGACCCCCGACGGCTCTGCCAAGCCGGCTGCGCGGCTTTGGATGTCTGACGGCTTCTCGAACTCGAACAAATCTGCGAACGTCAGCCCCGGTCGAACTCGGTACGCGCCCCAGCCGATGTCCGCCACTGCCCGCTTCGCGTTGCCTTTCGCTTCCTCATGGCCGCGCTGCTGGTCGTTGGCGGGCGGGCCAAAGAACCGCTCATTGGAGCCAATCCAGTCGGCTACGGAGATCAGGCCGGCCAAACACCAGACCGCAGGTTCGGGCAGTTCCGACGGTGTGCTCGGCAGCTCGCCGAGGAGCCGCTCCAGTTCCGTGAATAACTGTCGGCGAGCCGGTGACGCCCAATCAGTGGGATCGTTCTTTGGCGGTTTCGCAAGCAGTTTCCCAAATAGGCTGCCGTGATGGGCACCGACACAGTGCGCGATGCGCTCCCAACGATCATCGCCCCACTTCGCGCGAAAATGCTCCCGCAACTCGAATGCTGTCACTTTTCCGTGATTGGTCTCGCAAAGAGCCCAGTTCTGGGCCTTGGCGATTGCAGCAAATTGATACTTAACCAGCCACTCCGGCCACTTCTGTTGAAAGCCCGGCGATACCTTGCCAATGTCATGGAGGGCGGCAAGAGTGGCGGCGCCAGACGGGATGAGCTTGTGGAGTTGCGGGGGTAAGAGGGCAACAAGCGCCTCGGCGACGCAGCCGACGTTCAGGCAGTGGTCGAGCACGCTAATGCCGGGCTTCCCATCTTCGGTCGTCTTTGCCCAGCATTCTTCGTGGCGCGGTACGGGGCCCACCGCGAACAACTGACCGTCTCTTTTTGTCGGAGCCGGCACGCGGCACATATTACCAAAAGATAAAGGGGGGCGCACAACTTTATGCCAACCCCCTATACATAGGCATGGTTGGAAGGGTAATGCCGGGCGGGACAAGAGTTGAAGAAGCGTCCCCGACGAAGAGGGGGCGGGAGCGATTTCGGATCGCAGATTCAGAATTCAAGATTCAAGATTCGAGAATCCCCCACAGAACCATTCCGACGAAGAGAGGGCGGGAACGATTTCGGATCGCAGATTTAAGATTCAAGACTGGGCTGCGCTCGGGGAGGGCGCGGGCAAAAAGACGGTAACCATAAAGATCGATTCTGGTAAGTTATTGAAAACAAACTGGAAGGGAAAGCCTAAGCACGTAAGTGATTGAAAATAAACGAGCGGTTAGATTCATTGAAAGACAATATCGGGCATATGCAGGCATTAACGGGGATTTGCGGGTTATCCACAATAGCGCAGGGCGGGGCTGAACCTCCGGCGTCCCGAAGGTTGCGCTGCTCCGATGGCGGAATGCTCCGATCAAGAAGAATTGACATTATTTTTGGACGCAGGTAGAAATATATATCGCCTTTGCGAGTGGGTTTGGGCGCCCATCCTGGCGAAGGCGAGATTCACTTTTGCTTTCTGCACGAACGGCTGGACTCGCCACTTTAGATCGCGCGTTTTAGCGGGGGAGTGCTTCAGGTTTCGTTGCCATCCACGTCAACCGATCACACCGCGCAGCCGGTTGGGCGGCTTGTGTGTCCGAGGACACCCGGCCGGATGGCCCGGCAGGCGATTTCGGCGTGGCAGGAGGCAGCGTTTGGCCGGGTTCTGTCATCTTTCCCATGAGGCTTTCCGCCATTCGCCGCGACCCGGGGTTACAGGGGCAGGTGCATAGCAGGACATACACAAACGCTTGAGGGATGTGTTACGGTAAAGGGAAGGCTTAAATAATGAAGAAGCTTGGGCTGGCGATCTCGATCCTGATGTTGATGTGCGGCTGCGGCAGAGCGCCGTCGTCGGTCATTATAGTGACGGTCAGTCCCGCCTTTCCACCCGGCATCGATCAAGGCCAGACCATACAGTTCACCGCGAGCCTGGCTGATAACGCTTCGAGCACATTCAACGCAGCCGTGACGTGGTCTGCCACCGGGCCGGGATGCGCCGGCGCGACCTGCGGTACATTTACCAATGTCACCTCCACCTCGGCAACCTACAACGCCCCTCCGTCGGTCTCGGCCCCCTTAGCCGTTACGGTGAGGGCCACCTCCGTGGCCCAGCCGGCCCAGATCGGTTGGTCGAATTTCACCGTCACGCCGCCGCCGAGTATTATTACCACCCATCTGCCCACCGCCACACCCAATCAAGTTTACAACACCACGCTTACGGCTACCGGAGGTGTACAGCCCCTGAAATGGAGCCTGGAGAGTGGAACGCTCCCGGCAGGGGTGACTTTGAACGGTGGGGGACTGATTTATGGGCAGCCTACTACCCAAAGCATTACGACAAGCACTTCCACTTTCACTCTCAAGGTGACGGATTCATCCACAGCGCCGAGTGGCGCGCTCTCAATGCAACAAACCTTCAGCCTCACGGTCGTCGGCGTCCTTACCATCCCCGCCGCCACCTTCCCGAATGGCACGATAGGCGTCGCTTACAGCGCCACCCTTCCCTCCTCCGGGGGATTGGTTCCATTGACCTGGAAAATGTACACCGGCAGTCTGCCGGCAGGACTGGCGTTGCAGTCGACCACCGGGGTGATTTCAGGTACGCCGACGGTGCAAGGCACCTTTTCCTTTGTCGTCGAGGTGGTCGATTCCAGCCCCATCGAACAGTATTTTATAAGTCCAACCATCACCATTACGATAAACCCGTCGGGACCGCTGACCATCAGGACGAGTTCCCTGCTGGACGGCACGGTGGATACGGCGTACCAAGGGCAACTGGTGGCGACGGGTGGTTCGCCCCCTCTCGTTTGGTCGGTCACATCAGGGGAACTACCGTCGGGGTTGACGCTCAACCCAACGACGGGGGCGATTTCGGGCATTCCCTCAGCGACGCCGGGCACTTACTCTTTCTCCATGGAAGTGGCGGATACAAGCTCGCCGCAGCAGACCTTCACCCAACCACTGAGCATCACGATCAATGCCGCGGCGGCGGCTTGCACGAGTTCTGGTAACAATTCCGTCCTCGTGGGACAGTACGCCTTTAACCTGCGCGGATTTAATGGAACAGGTTTTCTTGCCGTCGTAGGATCCTTCACTGCCGACGGTAGTGGTCACATTACGACCGGCGAGGCTGACACCAACGGCGTTCTGGGCGCCCTCAACGGCAACCTCATTTCCAGTGCCAGTTCCTACTCGGTGGGACCGGACAACCGCGGTTGCGCCTCCCTCGCGACTCCCTTCGGGACGCTGTATACGCGATTCGCTCTGGCGGGCATTTCCGCCGGGGTCGCGACCGAGGGCCGCATCATCGAGTTTGACACCCCGGGCGCCAGCGCTTACATCGCCTCCGGCCAGATCGTTCAACAGAGCTCGACCACCTTTGTCACTCCCCTCTCGGGAAGTTATACGATACGGACGTCGGGGTGGGATCCGTCCGCTCCCGGCCGCATCGCCTGCGTGGGAACTGTGACCGGCTCCAAATATAAGTTTAGTTCCCAGGAACAAGACTGCAACGATAACGGAACGCTTTCCAACACGACCAATACCTACACCCCGACGAACACGCTGATTAACACGTATACTATCGCTGATGCGAATGGGCGCAGCACCGGGATTATTGTCGTAGGGCAAAACACCTCCGACCTCACGTTCTACTGGGCAACCGCCTCGGAACTCTTCGTGATCAACTCCGA
Organism: Terriglobia bacterium; assembly: GCA_050010335.1. Taxonomy (GTDB): domain Bacteria; phylum Acidobacteriota; class Terriglobia; order UBA7540; family UBA7540; genus Bog-366. Next base: position 5,666 of record JBEKLF010000192.1, on the reverse strand, counting down.
TCCCGGCATAACCTTTAGTGGGGACTGGCTACAGGAAAACGTGCCGTCCGGCACCTCGGCTTTCAACCAAAAGACTTTCAACAGCAACGTCGCCGCCTATTCCAGCGGGCTGGGATCATCCGGAGCAAGCGGGGATGTGTCGATTGCCACCGAAGCGGCCAACGGAGTCAGTTCCGTCACGACTCAGCTCTATCTTGATTCGGCGGGAACCTGGCAAGATTCGAGCACGACTTGCACTTATTCCGTCATTGGCAATGGCCGCGTCACGTTGACTGGCAGCGGTTGCGAAGCCAATCCGCCCATTTCCTACTTCAACGCCCTTAATTCCGCCTTCGTGCTTGGGACGGACCCCACGGTCGAGCTGGGATCATTTGAACCCCAGACAACGGGCCTGACCACCAACGCATTCGCCGGGACTTACTTCGTGGGGACCTCGGAAGTCGTCAGCCAAGCCGCGCAAGCGGAGGTGGGTATTCTGACTTTGACGAGCAATGGAGTTCTTACGAGCACCACCGACACCGCTTCGACCCTTAGCCAGAACCCAGATGTGGCCGGCTCAGACACTTTAACTTTGAATGCTGATGGGACTTTCAGCACCGGTTCCTCGGGCGGAATCACGGTTGGCATTGCCATTTCCGGAAGCAAGTTTGTCATCGTCAGCAATCCGACTCTAACGTACCCAACCCTAATGATCGGCCAGCGATAAGATACGAACTCGAACGCGTCATACCCTTTTTGCGAACCCCAGGCGGAACGCGACCTTTCCCCGTATGGTCGCCGCCTGGGCTTGGGCACGCGGAACAAGGTCATGAGCCCGAGCCACCTCTCCTCTCCATTGCACAATTAGCGCTTTGATATTGATCGACTGCTGATCCACCTTCGGGCCCCACTGCCGCGGACTGTCGGTTCATTGCCAGATTTCCTCATCCTGTTCCCAGCACCCGCCGATAACCAATCATGAAGGAATTCTAATGGAGTTGATGCCGCAATGAAAAAACTCATGCTCGCGGTATGCAGTGTGGTGGTCACCTGCGCGTGCGGGAGTGGAGGTGGTGGTGGAGGTGGAGGAGGAGCCCCTCCGCCTTCGGCTCCCCCCATTATCTCTGTTTCCATTTCTCCTGCTACGCAGGTCAACATCGACCAGGGACAGACTGTGAATTTCACCGCCATCGTATTGAACGACACCAACTCCAAGGGAGTGACATGGAGCGCATCCGGAACGGGAGTTACGGGCACGGAGTGCGGGGCCTTCAGCAACGCCACGACGACCACGGCAACGTATAATGCCCCATCCACTGTTTCCGCCAACCTCAACATCACCATTACGGCGACTTCCGTAGCCGATACCACCAAGAGCGCTTCCGTGGCGGTCACCGTCACTCCGCCGCCGAGCATTACCACCAAGACGCTTACCGAGGCCACACCGAATGCGAACTACAGCGCGACTCTCGAAGCTACGGGCGGTGCGGGAACGCTCACATGGAGCTTGGCCAGCGGCACTTTGCCAACCGGCTTGTCGCTCAGCAGCTCAGGGGCAATCACCGGAGATCCCACTGCCTCGGGGACCTCGACCTTCACGGTGCAAGTGGCCGATTCCTCCGCCGCGCCGAGCGGTCCGGCAACGGCGCAAGCTCAGCTCAGCCTGACGGTTGTCACGGCCGTGAGCATCACCACCACAGCGTTGCCGGCCGGATCCGAGGGGATCGCCTATCTTGCAGGAGTTGACGCCAGCGGCGGCACTCCTCCATACACCTGGAGCCTGGCGATTGGCTCGCTCCCTCCGGGGTTGACGATGCCGCCCGGCTCCGGTGTGATTTCCGGCGTGCCGACGTCGCAGGGGACCTTTACCTTTACGGTCGCCGCGCAGGATTCGAGTCCAACGAAGCAGACGCAAACCCAGTCCCTCGCGATTGCCATTGGCGCTCCGGGACCGCTGGCCATCACCACTTTCTCCCTGATCGACGGAACGCTGAACACGCCCTACAACGCCAAGGTGGTGGCCCTCGGGGGCACACCACCCTACACCTGGAGTATCCCCACCGGAGGACTGCCCGCGGGTGTGTCGCTCGGCTCCTCGACGGGCGCAATTTCGGGGACGCCCTCATCCACCGGGACGTCGGCTTTCACCATCGTCGTCGTGGATTCGAGTTCGCCGGCCGAGACGCAATCGCAAGCGCTCAGCATGACGGTCGCGAACCCGGCGGAAGCTTGCACCAGTTCGGGCAACAACGCTGTCCTCGACGGGCTCTATGCCTTCAGCCTGAGCGGGTTCAATGACGTCGGCTTTCTCACCATTGTTGGCTCATTTGCCGCCGACGGAACCGGCAAAATCACAGCCGGCGAGGCTGACACCAACGGCGTCCTGGGCGCCCAAAACGGCAAGCTCATTACCAGCGCCAGCTCCTATTCGGCGGGATCTGACAATCGCGGCTGTGCCACGCTAGCAACACCGTTCGGGACCTTCGTCACGCACTTCGCCCTCGGGTCGATATCCTCGAAGCACGCCACCGCCGCCCGGATGATCGAGTGGGACAGCCCCAGCGCCAGCGCCTATATCGCCTCGGGCCAACTCCTCGGTCAATCGTCCAGCGCCTTTGCCGGCGGACCGACCGGCAGTTACGTCTTCCGCACCGTCGGTTGGGATCCATCTTCCCTGGGTGGGCGTGACGTCTGTGTGGGCGTGCTCAATGCGGGCGAGAACGCGTTCACCGCTCTGGAGGAGGACTGCAACGACGCTTGGACTCTCTCCACTTCGTCGGCCCCCGCCCTTGCCGGAGCTTACACCGCCATCGATGCGAATGGCCGCGGCACGGGAATCATCACCCTGGGAGACAGCAACTTCAACATCACGCTCTATATGGTGTCCAGTTCGCAACTGCTGGTGGTGAATGCTGACCCCGGCCCCTTCGCGAGCGGCGAATGGGACCAACAGAGCGTGCCCGCAGGTGGGGCCGGTTTTACTCAGGCTTCGCTCGACGGCAACATGGTTCTCTACCTCAGCGGGCTGAGCCTGGGCGGCACCGCAACGACCGTCTCTATGGAGACGGCAAGCGCCGATGGGAGCAGTTCCTTGGCGATCACGTTCTATGAGGATCGCGCGGGCACGTTGCAGGTTTCCGCCACTGACACCTGCACCTACACGGTCGAACCGAATGGCCGGGTGACCCTGGGCAGCGTCACCCAAAGTTGCGGTAGCAACCCTCCCGTATTCTATTTGGCCGGCTTGAACACGGGCTTTATCGTCGACACCGCTCCGGGCGTGGACGCGGGATCTTTCGAACCGCAATCGGCGGGGCCTTTCAACAACGCTTCGCTCTCGGGCAACTTCTTCGGCGGGATAGCAGAGGTTGCGATGCAAACCGAGCAGGCGGAGGTGGACCCTGTCACAGCCAATGGCAGCGGCAACATGACCGGCACGACGGATATCAGCTCGATGAGCGCGCAGGACGCGGGCTCTTGCTTCCTCGCCGCCACCTACGCGGTCAATTCCGACGGAACCTTCAGTGTCAGTACCTCCGGGGGGGCCGTGGCCGGCATTATCATTTCCAGTTCGAAATTCGTAATGTTCAGCCCCGCAACTTTTCTGACCGCGAATCCGACTCTCTTGGTGATGCAGAAGTAGCCGCCTGCACCGTGCGCTGGGGTCTAATTGCCGAGGCGTTCCCAGGTGCCCTACGCGCCGGCCGCTTCCCATCCCGAGCGTTGACGTAGGCCATTAATATGGGCTATGTAATGCTTGCCGTGCCAGGCATAAAGCGCCAGGTTTTTCTCCAGCGTCACCCGCCCCAGCTCCGGATGTTTCAGGACGCGGGAAAAATCCTCCGGGTTAAGCGAGCGGAGCAGCAGCACCCAGCGTTCATGCAGGCTGTCGAGCAGGGTTAAGGAGATCTCGACGGAGGCCCCGCGCGCGTCGCTCAAGTTCGCCCACAGTTCCTGCTCGTAGGTCTTGATGGCGGGCTCGTCCTCGGTAAGCGCCAGGCGGAAGCGCACGTAGGAGTTCATGTGGCTGTCGGCGAGGTGGTGCACTAATTGGCGGACGGTCCAGCCGCCCGGCCGGTAAGGCGTGTCCAGTTGCGCCTCCGTGCGCCCTTGGACCGCCGCACGCAGCCGCGCCGGCGCCTCTTCGATGTCCGCAATCCACTGTTGGCGCTCCGCCTCGCTGGCCAACAGCCCTTCGCCATTACGGTTCCAGGTAAACTTCCCGATTGGATATTGCAGGTCCATATTTTCCCTCCTGTCCGGCATTATTTCTTGCGCGCAACGAGGAGTTGCCCGCCATCGTGTCCTCTGAAAAGTTCCAAGTGTTCCTCGGGTACTCCCGCCTCGCGCGCCAGAGGTTCGTAGTCAACGTGCTCGAAGTGTGCCTCGGCAAATCCTGCCTTCCGCGCCAGCTCTTCCAGTTCGTGGTCTTCGTAAAAATACAGGCGCGAAGCTATGGGCTCCGGCGCGGCGGGCGTGCCGAGCAGTTTCTTGGTGCCGGTAAAGAGCACCAAGCGCCCCCCCGGCGCGAGAACGCGTCGAATTTCGCCGAGCACTTCGACGGGGTTTGATATAAAACCGAAAACCCCCGTCATCACGGCGCAGGTGAAAGTGCCATCCGCGTAAGGCAGCGAACCGGCGTCACTCTCGCGAATTTCCAGCCGGTTTTCTTGGATGGCCTCGTGGTTAGCTTCGCGCGCCACCCGCACCATGTCGGGACTATGATCGATCGCCGCCGCTTTGCAGCCGCTCTGGAGAGCATCGTGCAAGAACGCCCCGCCTCCGCAACCGACCTCGAGCATGTAATAGTCAGGTTTGAGCCCCAGCACGGCCAGCATCGCTTTGAAGTTGGCGCGATGATAAAGAGGGTCGCGATAGATGGCGCGTGACTGCGGGCCCGATGGACGCCGCGCCCGGCGGTCGGTGATCCAGTCGCCCAAGCGGCGAGGCGCCATGGCGCTGAGAAGAGGGGCGGCAACCTCGCTCGCGAACCAGCCGGCCAGCTCGTTCCCCTGGTCCCCCAATTGATTTCCCCACCCACGGTTCTCCAGGATGACGCGAGTGCCATTCTCAATAGGTTCGAATCGCAGCTCCACCGAAGTGAGTTCCGCGGGATCCCAACTCGCCGCATGCCATTCGAGCACAATCTCCTCCGGCGGCTGCCAGCGAACGACCCGGCCGACTTGGACATCACCTTCCATCACCCGGCCATTGGCGCCGGCTTGGAACTTCATGCCGAGCCGCAACATGGCGGAAGACAATTCCTCAACCACCGCGTCGAAAGCGGAGGATCGATTTAGGCTCAAATCAATGCTGGTGCGGATGTCCATGTAACCTTCCTTCACCGAAGAAAAGTATTGGGCCCTGCAAGCTGATAATGAACTCATCTTATTCCGTCCTGAGGGGAAAACGCAAACCGCCGCGGATCGAATTGGGGAAACACAAGGCTGTGTCCTGACACACCGATCCTAGGATTTAGGATCTAGGATTTGGGATCTAAGCGCCGCCCCTGAAACCTGGCGCCTGATGCCTGAAACCTGCCTTTCTTTGTTTTCATCAACATAACCGGAGTCGCGGTAGGGATGCCGGTTAACCCGGCACCCCCCGCACGGATCCGTACGTGCGCTCATTAGCGCATACGGCTCTTCACTCCGACGGGTAGCGGCCGAAATGGCCGCACACCCACC
>JBEKLF010000191.1:0-16824 GCA_050010335.1 Terriglobia bacterium | reverse complement strand
AACTTGGCGAGGTCCTCTTCCAGTCGGCTTGGCCGGGGTCAAAGGCCCAACATCCGACTCAATGAGACCAAGGCCGGCAAAGGGTAAAGACTTGGAAACCTTATCTCCGACGGGCTCCTAGACTATACCAGAGCCCAGGTATATTGTCAAGACAATTCTTGCCCATTTTCTACCGGTAGGAAAACATTTTACAAAATGGAGCGTACTTTTTCCTACCGGCAGGAAATTCGGATGGGTGGGCTGCCGATATTCAACTTCCTTGGCGCCCTCTCACCCCGGCTGGCACCGCGCGGAAAATGTAGAAACTCCAGTGCCGGCTGGAAGCCGGCGGTACACCACTATCGCTGGCCGAGCGCCCTTTTCAGCTCCTGCATTTCCTTTTCGAGCCGTTGCTGCCGGCCATGGATCACCCAGGCATAGATTGCAAAGATGCCCCAAAGGAGTCCGTACGCGAGAACAAGATAAACATTGCACATGCTATGCCCCCTGGGATGCCCGATTGCCGATTGCAAGGATGTTAGGTTGCAAAATTCGCCCCCTGCCTTCGCCGCAGATGAGCGACCTCGCGCTGCAGCGCGGCCAGCCGCAAATACTGCCGCATCAAGTAAGCAAACAAACACAGGAACGCGCCCCAATTTACCAATAACGCCACCCACATGCGGGCATCAAGGCCGGAGCCCTCACCGCCAGCGATTACGGGCTGCGGATGTTGCGTCCGCCACCAGCGAATCGCCATGTAGTCAACCGGCACATCAACGAAGCCGATAATGCCGACCACCGCGGCTAGAACCGCCGCACGCCCGGGATTGATGACGTAACTCCGCAGCATCAGGTAAGCAACGAACAGCAACCACAAGACAAAAGTGAGCGTCAGCCGCGCGTCCCAGGTCCACCAAATGCCCCAGACAGGTTTTGCCCACAGCGGGCCGGTCACCAATACGCAGGTACAGAAGACAAAACCCGCTTCCGCCGCGCCGTGGGCGAAATCATCCGCGGCATCCTGGCGCTTCCACAGGTATCCTACGCTCCCGAGAAAGATCAAGAAATAGGCCACCATCGCCGTCCATGCTGACGGCACATGGATATAGAAAATGCGCTGCACTTCGCCCATGGTGGATTCCTGCGGTGCGTAGAAAAATATCAAATAACTAGCCACCACCAGCCATACGAACGTCACAATGAGGTGCAGAGTGGGGGGGAAGAGTTTACTCATACTTTGTCCTTAGTCCTTTGTCCCTCGTCCTTCGTCCATCATTGGTGATTTGTGATTGGTGATTTGTGATTGTCAATCCCCGGCTCCCCACGGTTTCGGTGTCCGAGGGCTACTTGACCAATCACCAATCACAAATCACCGATCACCAATAATTGACCACGGACAAATGACGAATGACCAATGACTATTCCTCCAAAACATACTCAAACAACATGTACGACAAAACCACAAAGATGATGCTGAATCCCGCTGCCAGCTTGATCCACCCCGCAAAATCACTGACGGGGTCACCCTTGAGCGCTCCGGTTGAGCCCTCTACCCCGGCAAGGAACACCGGGACAGTGACGGGGAACTGGAGCACGGGTAGCATGACCTCGCGCATGCGAGTATTGGCAGCAACGGCGCCAAAGGTCGTGCCCACGGCCACATACCCTAAAGTGCAGAAAAAGGTGATAAGCGCGAACCAGCCCAGTACCGGAACGAAAGAGAAGTTATACCAGAGGCTTGTCGCGAACACCACGATGACCTCCGCAATCCCCATAAAGAACAGGTTGGCGAGCATTTTGCCAAGATAAATGGCTCCGGGATCGACCGGTGCCAGGCGCATGCCCTCCAGCCCCCCGTTCTCGCGCTCCGCCGCAAAAGAGCGGTTGAATCCCAACACACCGGCAAAGGCAAACGCAATCCACATGAGGCCGGGCAGCAGACGTAGCGTCTCCTCTCGCCCCGGCTCGAAGGCAAAGTTGAACAGGAACACTACCAACAGGCCGAAGATACACATCGACGCAAGAGTCTCGCGGTGCCGCCACTCGACGCGTAGGTCCTTGACGAAAATGGCGAAGATGACTCGAACTATGCGCATGGGGTCAGTAAGGAGTCAGGAGCCGGAATAAACCCGCCGTTCCCCTGCTTTTGACGACAAATTGCTGTTCACAAGCCGTAATTTTCTGCAAATTGGCGTCAGACACGCGGAAATGCCCGAATTTCTCTCGGGCATATTGTCTTTGTTTTGTTTGTTTTCATACACATTCAGGCTTCGCTCGTGATTAATTAACATCTTTTTATCAGGGCCGTTCCCGAATGCGACTATTTGTTGGTTTAGGGTGTGGCGGAATCGCCACGAGGGGTGCAGGCCAGAGGCTTCCCTCTGCATGAGCACGGTCCTTCCTTGCCGGGCGCAGACTTCCGTGTCCAGTATACTCATGACTCTAGGCTTTGTCAAGACAAATTTTAGGCTACACCTGGTGGCGCACGGCCAAGCGCGCGAATGTGTAGCGCAGACCTCCGCCTTTGAGGTCTGCGGCCCTTCCCTCGACTCGTCCTCCCAAACCCGCGGGCATGCGTCCGTCTTCGAGATTCCCGTTATTTGCAACCGAAGAACCGCGGACCCCAAGGGCGGGGGTCCGCGCTACGCCCTTGTGACTCCCTTTTGCAACGCGGCGAGGGGCGCGGCGCTCATCGGCCCGTCGTACCGCACCTTCCCGACTTCCAGCGCCACGAGCCGATTCGCGATGGCCCGGCCCTGCTCGAAATCGTGGGTGGAGAAAATCAGGGCCTTACCTTGGTCGCGCAGGTTCCGCATCAGCTCTTGCAGGGACTCGGTAGAGGCCGCGTCGAGCCCGGTGAAGGGCTCATCCAATAAGAGAAATTGAGGGTCATGCAAAAATGCCCGCGCCAGCGACACCCGCTGCTGGTATCCCCGTGAAAGCTCGCGCACAGGGGTCTCTGCCCGCTCGCGGAGGTGGAAGAGGTCAAGCACCACGGCGAGCCGCTGCGCAAGGTCGATTAGGCCGAAGAGCTTCCCCGCGAATTCCAGATTTTCGCGAGCGGTGAGTTCGCCGTAGAGAAACGTGGTGTGGGACACGAACCCGATCGCAGCCTTCGCGGCGGCAGGGTTCGAGAGGACGTCGGCGCCGCCATACAGAACCGTGCCCTCGCTCGGCCGCGCCAGGGTTGAGAGCACACGCAACAGCGTGGTTTTTCCCGCGCCATTCGGCCCATAGAGCAGAATAGAGTCTCCGGGCTCGACGCGCAACGACACGCCGTCCAAAGCTTGAAAGACTCCGAATTGTTTGGAAACATCGCGCAGTTCCAGCGCGGGCTTAGCGCGGGGTGTGTCGGATTGCATAGGACTCGAGCAGCGCGGGCGGAGCTTTCTTCAGCGTCGCCACCAGGCGCGCTTTCAATTCCAGGCGCTCTTTCCAATAGGGCTTCTCCGCAATCTTTCCGGTCGCGAAGAGCTCGTCCAGGTCGGCGAGAGAATTAAACAACTTTTCCACTTCCGCTTCCATCGCCTTTTGAAGCTGGCTGGCGCTCTGCTGGGCCTTCCACTTAGGCCACTCCTTTGCTACGCGCACGCCCAGGCCCCACAGCAGAACCAGCAGGAAGCAGGCAAGCAGCAGCCCGCCCATGCGCGTCATCGAGTTGGGAAGCATTTTCACTTCCCCGTCGGCCTGGCCGGCCGGGGCTCCGCCCGCCGCCGCTTCGCTGGCCGCTGCTTCGCCGCTGACGCTTGCGGTGAGTTGGGCGTTGGGCGGCACGCCTTCCGCCAGATATTTCTGGCTTCCCGACTCCGCATCGGCGCCCGCGGCCTTAAACAGCGCCGAGTCGACGGAAAGGTTGGACGGCGAAACCAGCAGTTCCACGCTGTCGATGGGGTAGGCAACAGAGTCGGCGAGATCCAGCTTGCTCGAAGCATAATCGCTATCGTAGGCGACCATCATCACCGTCAGCCCAGGCTTGAGGGGGTACTGAATGTAGAAGTCCCCCGGCCCTTTGCCAGGGTTCACAGGCTGCGGCAAGGGCATGTTCATCAAACCGGCCACTGCGGCGGTGGGGTCGCCGGCGGATTTGGCGAGGTGAAAGAGGAAGGTGCTGTCAGAATTCACGTAGCTGCGCGGCGGGTCCGCGGCGTTACGGATGGCGAACATCTCCTGCACGTGAACCTTGTTGCCCTCCGCATGTAAAATGATGCGGGCGGATTGAATCCGCACGGGAGGCTCGTTGCGCGTCGCGTCGTAGACGGTGATGTCGACTTGAGCTTGGCCACGGTCGTCGAATTTCACCGGGGCGTGATAATTCACACCCTGATAGGCAGCCTGGAGGAGGTAAAAGGAATCGGTGGTAAGGCTGCTCGAAGCGATGGCGAAATGACCGCTCGAATCCGTTACCGCAGTGGCAACTTGCTGCATCCCGCCACGCGGCATCAGGAGTTGGAGAGTTTGGTTCGAAACCGGGCTGCCGGTGGTGCCGTTCATCACCTGCCCCGAGATGTTTCCCCCGGCGGCAAGCAGAGCAGAACCCGAACTGAGCAGCCAAATGCAAGCCACCGAAAGGATGAGGAATTTGGATGGAAACAATTTCGCGGTCATTGCAGTTGTAGGGGTACTGCTTGCGGTACCCTCATCTTTTTTATCGGGCGAATGACTACCAGGGTATGGCAAGCCATACCCCTACTTCTTTCCGGGCGCTGCAATGCGCGCCCCGCATTCGCCGCAGAATTTTACCGGCAACGGATTCTCATACCCGCAGGCTGAACAGGAGTACTCGATGGGGGGAAGTGTCTTGCGCTGCGTGCGGCGCGCGGCGATCTCGCGTTCCACTACCGCATCGTCCTGCTTGAGCAGTTCAGCCTCCTGGGTCGCCGCCATCAATCCCGCCGCCTCGCCAAGATAGTTCGTGCGCAGGGCGTCATAATCCTCGCGCGCGATTTTGCCTGACTGAAACTCAAACTCCAAGTCTTTCAAATTATCGTAAACCACCAACCGCCGGCGCTTCAAGTCTCCCAGCACGGTGACGTCCTGGGGTAGAGGGCCACCCGCGGTCTCCATGCTGAGCAGCGGGAAGACAATGTAAACCGCCATCCCCACCGCAATCAATGCTGATATCGTTAGCAACATAACTTATTTCATCCCCGTCAATTTCATTTCCTCTTCCATCGCGGCGAGCACCTTGGGATCGAGGGACGCGGAAGAAGGGACGGGCACGACCGCAGGCTTGTGTTTCCAGCGCCGCACAATGACGACCACCACTCCCAGCCCGGCGAGCAAGCCGATGCCGGGAAGAATCCATACTGCCAGGTTAAACCCTTTAGCCGGGGGAGCCGTCAACGCCTGCACGCCATAGCGGATCGAAATGTCCTGGAGAATGGCGGTCTCGTCCTTGCCGTCCGTGATCTCCTTTTGAATGAAGGCCCGCATCTCCGCTTTTTCGGCGCATTCGAGCATCGGGCACTGATTCAGCGGCGCGACGCAGCCGCCGCACACACACATGACCTGGTTGCCGACCGATTCCACGGTAGGCTTGCGCCCGCCGTCCGCCCACGCCATTGTCACGGCAAGCAGCGAGGCAATAAGCAGAAAAGTCCGAAGTCCGAGGTCCGAGGTCCGAAGTCGCCTGCACATTGTCCCGCGCCGACGGCTGCGGACTTCGGACTTCGGACTCCGGACTTCGGACTGTTTTTCAGAACCCATCGCCCGCCTGCACTACCAATTCCTGCGCTTGGCGCATTTCCGCCATCTCACGCTCGACACGGCTGGGAACCATGGCCAGCAATGTACCCAGCACGAACACGACCCCGCCGATCCATACCCACATGACCAACGGATTGACAAACACTTGGATGATGGCTTTGCCGGTGTCAGGATCTATTCCCGCCAGCACAACGTAAAGATCCTCTGACAGCGTGGGGTGGATGGCCACGTGACTGGTGGGCTGCTGGCTGGCCTTGTAAAAGCGCTTTTCCGGATGCATGGAGGTGAAAGCTTCGCCATTTTTGGTCACGGTAATGACCGCGCGCGTATATTCGTAGTTGGGGTTGTCGCCGGTGGTCAGGGCGTCACAGCGCAACAGGTAATTCTTTACCCGCAGAAGATCGCCTTCCTGCATCAATCCCTTCGCGTCCGTTTTAAAGGCTTGTCCAGCAAAGCCGATGAACAGCAGGACGATCCCAATGTGGACGATATACCCGCCGTAGCGCCTGGTATTACGCATGGTCAGATTGTAAATGGCCAACGCGAAGTTTTCCTTGGCGGTTCGCAAGCGAGTTAGGGCGCCCTTCCAGAATTCTCCCAGGATGCAGACAAGGACGAAAACGGAGAGGAAGAAAGTCATCCAGGCGTAGAGATTGCGCACTCCCTCGATGAGCAGCACCACCCCGGCCACCAGTGCCACGATGAGGGGCAAGGTGAAGTTGCGTTTTAAACTTTGGAACGAGGTCTTGCGCCACGCCAGCAGCGGTCCGGCGCCAGTTAACAGCAGGAGCAGCAAGCCCATGGGAATCGCCACTTTGTTGAAGAACGGCGCGCCCACGGTGACGGTGGCATTCTCCACGGCCTTCGAAATCACCGGGAACAACGTTCCCCAGAACACCGCGAACACCAGTGCTAGCAAAATCCAATTATTGAAAAGGAAGCCGCTTTCGCGCGAGACCATGGAGTCGAGCTTATTCTCGCTTTTCAAATGGTCCAAGCGCAGGCAAAGCAAGGTCACCGAAAAGAACAGGATGATGGCCAGAAAAACGGCAAAGAACGGGCCGATATTGGATTGCGCGAAAGCGTGGACAGAAGAAACAATTCCGCTGCGCGTCAGGAAGGTGCCGAAGATGCTTAGGAAGAACGTCAGAATGACCAGCGAGACGTTCCAGACCTTCAACATTCCGCGCTTTTCCTGGATCATCACCGAGTGCAGGAAGGCCGTTCCGGATAGCCACGGCAGCAGCGACGCGTTCTCGACCGGATCCCATCCCCAGTAGCCGCCCCATCCCAGCACGGCGTAAGCCCAGTTGCCGCCCAGCAGGATTCCGCAGCCCAGCAACATCCACGGAACCATCGTCCAGCGCCGAGTGGTGCGAATCCAGTTATCGCCCAGTTGCCGGGTGATGAGCGCCGCCATGGCGAAGGCGAACGGCACCACCATGCCGACATATCCCAGATAAAGCATGGGGGGATGAATCACCATGGAGTGGTATTGGAGGAGCGGATTCAGTCCGTTGCCATCCGGCGCGGTAAAGGCCTGTGTCCCAGCGCTCGATACCACGGAGAGTTCCAGGAAGGGATTGGCCACGAAAAAGACGAGTAGAGAAAAGAAGGTGCCCACTCCCATCAGCACGGAAACCACGTAGGGCATTAACTGGCGGTTCTTGCGACGGTTCTGCCAGACCACCAGGGCGCTGTAAATCGAAAGCAGCCACGTCCAGAACAGCAACGACCCTTCCTGCCCAGCCCACAGCGCGGCCACTTTGTAATACGTGAGCAGATCACGGTTGGAGTGTTCGGCCACATAGGCGTTGTGGAAGTCGTTGGTCAGGATCATATATTCCAGGGCCGCCACCGCCAGTGTGACCATCAGGAAGAAACCCAAGGCAGCACGCTCGGCGCTGCGGGTGATGCGCGGGCTGCGGAACTTTCCCCCCACCGCCCCGGCAACAAGGGCATAGACTGCGAATGCCAGGGAGGCAATAAGGCCAACGCTACCGACTTGGTTCATAAATACTCCCTGAGAGGCTGTTGTTGCGGAAATGGAAGCCTTGGGCGCCCTGAGGTGCTATGCCCTGAAGCCTATTTTGCACCGCTCAGCGCAGCGACCGGGCCCTTCATGCCCGCCCCCCGCGCGCCTGGTGCAGCTTGATACTTGGAAGCACACTTGGCCTGAATCTTGTCGGCGCGGAACTCCCCGCTGGTCAGATAGTCGCCATCGACTATCGCTTGCGCGCCATCTTTGAAGGTGTCAGGCAGTGTATCGGTTCCCACGTAGGTTACGGGAATGGATTTGGTGTCCTGGGAGAGCCGGAAACTCATTTGTCCGGCATGATGCGCAACTGACCCCTGCGCAACAACGCCGCCCACGCGGATGTGGCGGCGGGCCGTTTGGGCTTGAGTGAGTTCATTCACCGTCACGTAGTAGGTTTTGTTCTCCTGGAACCCGGAAATCCCTTCCCAGGCTACGACGGCGAGAATGATGCCGATGCCCATGCCGAACTTCCATCTCTTGCTGTGCATGATTGTACCGCGCGATCGAATTCGGGGGCCTGAGCCTCCGTTAACCTGAATGGTCTTTCCCTGACAACCCCAATGAAAAGTGTGCACCCTCGACGGCACATAGTCAATGAGAAAGACATCAGGGGAATTGACCGTGGTCAATCTGCGTGGCACGTCACCCCCTCTATGCCATCCTAGCCGGGACGCGGAGTTCGTTGGGTTTCCCTTTCGGGTCAGCAAGGGGGCATGGGCTGGCCATGTACCGGGAAAAACCATGGTAATCTGCATCTTCCTAATATATCTAAAAGGAGGCTTATGGCTGACCCAAACATTCTTCAATGTGCTCTCGCTGATACATGGCATATCAATAACCGCGTCAACTTGCGGTTGCTCGATGCGCTGACCGACGAGCAACTGGCGGCGACAATACTCCCAAGGGGCAAGGCGGTGATAAGTTATTTTGTCCATATTCACATGGCGCGGTTCTATTGGCTGGAGCGCCGTTCGACGGCATTGGCGAAGAGCCTTAAGAAGATCCCGGGCGGAACGGCTTCCAGGGAGACGGTTCGGCAGGCGCTGATCAACTCCGCTGAGGCCATGGGGGAGTTGTTCACCGAAGCTGAGCGTACTGGGCAAATCAAAGGCACCAAGATAGGGCCAGTGGGATTTCTTGGCTACGCGCTCGCCCACGAGGGTCACCATCGAGGCCAGGTCCTTCTGCATCTCAGGGTAGCCAAGATGCCCCTTGACCGCGCCACTGGCTACTGCCTTTGGTACTGGAACAAGATCTGAAGAGCAGTGACGAGTGCCAAGTGACCAGTGACACGGAACGCGCGGCCTCAGAAGAACGCGCCCCCTCAAGAAGAGCAAGTTTGTCGCTGTCTGTGAGGTAAATCGCTGAAACTGCAACACGTTTCTGAAGCACCAAATTTGTCCCCTTTTGCATCCAATGGAGTGTGCCGGTCAGATGAAAGTGGGTTAGGAAGGCCGGCCTGGAAGGAGGGCAGCAGCCATGAAAAGCTTCATGAAATATTCAGCGATTGCCCTTTTGGCGTTAATGACATCCGTCCCCATAGCCTCTGCGCGAGGATTTGGAGGAGGTTTTAGGGGAGGATACGGTTTCTACGGTGGCGTAGGCTTGGGCTTTTATCCCGCGTACTACGGCTGGTACGGCCCTTGGTATGGACCGAGCTACTACGTCCCCAATGCGGGCGAAGTTGAGATCCAGACGAAACAGAAGGGCAATCAGATTTTCGTCGACGGTGGTTATGCGGGCCTCACGGGCCAACTGAAGAAGTTCCCCTTGAAGGCTGGCACCCACACCCTCGAGCTGCGAAATGCCAACGGGAAGACGTTCTATCAAGAACAGATCAATGTGATCGCAGGTAAGAAGCTCAAGATTCAATCCGATTACATCGGCTAACCCTGCCATTTCCTACCCAAAGCGACGCCACGGTGCCTGACCGGCACACCCCATCCGGAACCCGGCGCGGTCCCCATACACCTCAATCCGGCGAACTTAAGAAAGGGTAGCGAATACGGCTACCCCGTATACCGCCTCATCAGCAGTGCGGCGTTGGTGCCGCCAAAGCCGAACGAGTTGGAGAGCGCGTAATCCATCTCCACCTTGCGCGCGTGGTTGGGCACGTAGTCCAGATCGCAATCCGGATCGGGGTTTTCCAGATTGATGGTGGGCGGAACAATCTGTTCGTGCAGGGCGAGAGTGGTGATGCCCGCCTCGAGTCCGCCCGCGCCGCCCAGCAGGTGGCCGGTCATAGACTTGGTGGAACTTACGGGTATCTTGTAGGCGTGGTCGCCGAAAGTTTTCTTGATGGCCAGCGTTTCCAGGCGATCGTTGTAAGGCGTCGAGGTGCCGTGAGCATTGATGTAGCTCACTTGTTCGGGAAGAATCTCCGCGTCGGCGAGCGTGGCCCGCATGGCGCGTACGGCTCCGTCGGCGGTTTCATCCGGCTGAGTGATATGGAAGGCGTCACCCGACATGCCGTAGCCGACAATTTCCGCCAGGATGTGCGCGCCGCGCTTAGCCGCGAAATCCAATCCTTCCAGGACCAGGATGCCCGCGCCTTCGCCGATCACGAAGCCGTCGCGCTCTTTATCGAATGGGCGGCTCGCTTTTTCAGGTTCATTGTTGCGCGTGGAAAGGGCGCGCATGGCCGCGAATCCGCCCACGCCCATCGGTGTGATGGCGGCTTCGGTGCCGCCGCAGATCATCACGTCGGCGGCGCAACGCTGGACGAGTTTGAAGGAATCGCCCACGGCATGGGCGCTGGAGGAGCAGGCAGTGCAAGTGGCCGAATTCGGTCCCTTGGCGCCATAGCGAATGGAGACATGACCGGAAGCCAGATTGACGATGGAGGCCGGGATGAAGAAGGGTGAGATCCGGCGCGGGCCACCCTGGAGAAGCGCCGTGTGCTCACGCTCAATCACATCGAATCCGCCGATGCCTGAGCCGATGTAAACGCCCACGCGCTCGGCAATGTCGGGTGTGATCTGAAGCTCGGACTGCTTCATCGCTTGCTGCGCGGCGGCGAGAGCAAACACGATGAAGGTTCCCATCTTCTTCAGTTCTTTCCGCTCGATGAACTGAAAGGGATCGAATCCCTTGACTTCCGCCGCAATAGTTGCGGCGAAGCCGGTGGTATCAAAATGGGTGATGGGCGCCACGCCGCTCTTGCCCGCCAGAAGATTCCGCCACGACTCCGCCGTGTCGAGGCCGACGGCGGTAAGCAATCCCACACCGGTTACGACGACTCTCCGGTTCAAGCTATACTCCTCCTGGGACTGAATCACTGAAGCACTGAATTGCTGCATCAGTGAACTGGAACGAGACTCACTGAATCAGTCAGCCCCTGAATCAGTGAACTATGGAAGCCATTGGGTACAATGACGAACTGATTCAGTGATTCACTGATCCAGTCCCCCGCAGGCTCAGTTCTTTTTTGTGTGGCCCTGAATATAATCAATCGCGTCTTTGACGGTGGTAATCTTCTCCGCGTCTTCGTCAGGAATCTCGATCTCGAACTTCTCTTCAAAGGCCATCACCAATTCCACGATGTCCAGGGAATCGGCGCCGAGATCGTCGACGAAGTGCGCGGTGGGAGTTACTTCCGCCTCATCCACTCCAAGCTGTTCCACAATAATCTGTTTTACCTGCTCTTCCACCGTAGCCATCAGTCTATCCTCCTCAAGGTTACATGGGGCCGCTCATTCTAACTTCGCTCCCGGCATGCGTCAAGCACCGACGCGGGAAGGGTCTTATCGCGTCATCCGGCGAAATACCGCCAAACCGCGACAACCACAAAAAGGGCTATGGCGATTACGTAGCCGATCAACCGCACTTTGCCAATGTCTTCCTGCATCATCCACCTCCGAAATAGGACTGCTCCCCAGGGCAAATCAGGAAACTATCGGAAGCCGCCTCCGCTATGCCATGTACATACCACCATTTATATTCAGAACGTGACCGGTAATATAACTTGTTTCCGGCGATGCCAGGAAAAGCACGCCGTCCGCCACCTCCGCGTCCGTACCCATTCGACCCATCGGGATCACGCTGAGCATCTTCTCCTTAATCTCCGGAGGAAGACCCTCGGTCATGGGGGTGGCGATAAAGCCGGGGGCAATGGCGTTCACGGTGATGTTACGCCGGGCCACTTCCGCGGCCACCGCCTTGGTGAGGCCGATGATGCCTGCTTTGGAAGCGATATAGTTTGCCTGGCCCACGTTGCCGGTCTGGGCCACCACCGACGCGATGTTGATGATGCGCCCCCAGCGCTGCCGGACCATGGAAGGCAGTGCCGCCCGAGTGCAATAGAAAGTGCCATCCAGGTTGGTTTTGAGCACTGCCGCCCAATCTTCGGTCTTCATGCGCATCACCAGGTTGTCTTTGGTAATGCCGGCATTGTTGACCAGAATATCGATCTTGCCCCAAGTGGCAAGGGTCTGGTCGACCATTTCCTGGACGGCCGCGACGTCGGTCACATCGACGCAAAACTTCAGCGCCTCGCGGCCCATATCCTTCAGTTCCTGGATGGTCTGGTCGAGCTTGGCGCAGCGGATGTTGGTTAGAGCGATCTTGGCGCCGGCATTGGCCAAAGCCATCACCGTGGCCCGGCCGATCCCCTGCGCCCCACCCGTCACAATCGCTACGCGTCCCTCCAAACTTAGCATACTATTACCAGCTCCCATCTGTTTGGATTACCACGAAATTAGTTCGGTGCACCTGCCCAACGCGCCGCGACCTCGGCGAGCGTGGCGGAATCCTCGACCCGCAGGCACTCGGCGGTTCGATCGATTTGCCGCACCAAACCGGAAAGAACCTTACCCGGTCCGACTTCCACGAATAACTCCACGCCTTCTTGACGCAGGCGGCGGATCGATTCTTCCCAGCGCACGGGAGATGTGACCTGTTGTTTCAGCCCCTCGCGGACGACGGATGCGGAATTAACCACCTGTGCGCTCACATTATTCATCAGCGGCACTTTCGGGTCGTCCACGTGGGTGGCATCCAGGTCAACGCTCAGACGGTCTTGCGCAGGCTTCATCAAGGCGCAATGGAAGGGTGCGCTGACGTTGAGCATGATGGCGCGCTTGGCGCCCCGTCCCTTGGCCAATTCCACGGCTCGGGCCACGGCCTTGGCGCTTCCGGCAATGACGACTTGCCCGGGCGAGTTCAGGTTCGCGGGGGAAACCACTTCCCCTTGTGCCGCCTCGCGGCAGATATCTTCCAGCGCCGCGCCGTCCAATCCCAAAACCGCCGCCATGGCGCCCTGGCCCACGGGCACTGCTTCCTGCATGTACTGGCCACGCTTGCGAACCAGGCACACGGCGTCGGCCAGGCTTAGGGCCCCCGCCGCGACCAGAGCGGAATATTCGCCAAGGCTGTGGCCGGCAACAAAATCAGGATGCACGCCCTTCTCGCTCAGGACCGCAGCGGCCGCCACGGACACCGTGAGAATCGCGGGCTGGGTGTTGGCGGTGAGTTGGAGTTCCTCCGCCGGTCCTTCAAAGCAAAGCTTGGAGATAGCGAAGCCCAGTGCCGCGTCCGCGGTCTCGAAGACCATGCGGGCGACGGCAAAGTTCTCAGCCAGCTCCCGGCCCATGCCGGGGTACTGCGAACCTTGACCGGGAAAGAGGAATGCAGTCTTCGTCAAGCTCACCTTTGTGCTAGTCCGTGGTCCGCGGTCAGTTGTCCGTTGTCACTTCCATTTTTCTGCTATCGGTGTCAACTACGGACGACTGACCACGGACCACGGACAGCTTCTTCTTACCACCGCATTAGAACCGCTCCCCACGTAACTCCGGCGCCGAATGCGGACATCAGCACCAAGTCGCCCTTCTTCAAGCGGCCACTCTGCGCGCATTCGTCCAGACAGATGGGAATCGAGGCGGAGGAGGTATTCCCAATGCGCCAGATGTTGGAATAGACCCGATCCGAGCACAACCCCAGCCTTTCACGTACGGCCTCGGTAATGCGCTGGTTCGCCTGATGCGGGATAAAAAGGTCAACGTCATCCGGGGTAAGACCGGCTTTGTCCAGCACGTGTCGCGACACTTCTTCCAGGCTCCGGACGGCCACTTTGAAGAGTTCGTTGCCGCGCATTTTGATGTAGTGCGCGCCCTGTTCGACTGTCTCGCAGGAAGCGGGCATGGCGGTGCCGCCGGCGGGAATGAAGAGGTGATCGGCGTACTGGCCTTCGGTGTGCAACTCATGCGCCAGGATTCCCGAGGGCGGTTCGACCGGCCCGAACACTGCCGCCGCCACGCCGTCGCCGAAGATGACACAGGTGGCGCGGTCCTTGTAATCGAGGTAACGTGAGAGCAGTTCCGCCCCGATCACCAGCACTTTCTGCGCGGCGCCGTTGCGGATGAATTGCTCGGCCACGGTCATGCCGAAAAGAAAGCCGGAGCAAGCGGCTGCCAAGTCAAACGCGCAGCAGCCGTGCGCGCCGAGTTCACGCTGAATCAGCGAGGCCGTGGAGGGCAAGGGCATGTCAGGTGAAATTGTCGAGCAAATGATCAGGTCAAGATCCGTGGCCTTGATCCCCGCCCTCTCCAACGCCTGGTGCGAGGCTTTCACGGAAAGGGTGGAAGTCGTTTCGTGGGGAGCTGCCTGGCGGCGCTCGCGAATGCCGGTGCGGTCGGTGATCCACTGGTCGGAGGTCTCCACCATCTTCTCCAGATCAGCGTTGGTGATCACTTTCTCCGGCAAGGCCGAGCCCGTACCTAGCACCCCTGCAACACACATAGAAACTCCTGGGAATTGGGTCATTGAATCATCGAGTCATCGAGGCATCGGGTCATTGAATCATCGGGTCATCGAATCATTGAAGCATCGAGTCAGTAAGTCACAGCGTCGATGAATCGGCAAATTAAGGAGCTGAATCAGTGAATTATTGAAGGAAAATGGATCGATGACCCAATGATTCAATGACCCGATGACTCATTTCCCTTGGGAAGCAGCCGCTAATTCGCGTTCGATCTTCTCGTTCACTTTTCCGGTGGAAAATTCCGCCGCCACCCGAATAGCATTCTTAATGGCGTTGGGGTTCGATCCGCCGTGGCAGATGATACAAACACCCCTTACGCCCAGCAGCGGCGCGCCGCCATATTCAGAATAATCCACCCGCTTTTTGAAACGCTGAAAGGCTTTGTGCGACAAGGCGTAACCCACCTTGGAGGAGAGCGTGCTGGAGAGAGCTTCTTTCAGCATACTGGAAACCGCTTCAATGACGCCTTCGCTGACCTTCAGCGCCACATTGCCGATAAAGCCGTCACAAACGATAACGTCCACGCGGCCGTTGTAAAGATCGCGGCCTTCCACGTTACCAATAAAATTCGAGGGGAGCTGCTTGAGCAGCACCAGGGCTTCGCGTGTCAGCTCATTCCCCTTGTGTTCTTCCTGGCCGATGGAGAGCAGCCCGATGCGGGGCCGCTCCACCCCGAAGATGACGCGATAGTAGGTTTCGCCCATCACCGCAAATTCCACCAGGTGATGCGGCTTGCAATCCACGTTCGCGCCCACGTCGAGCAGCACGGCCGCCGTGCCCTTGGAGGTGGGAAAGACCTGGGCAATGGCTGGCCGGTCCACACCCTCGAGCGCCCCCAGCACGATTTTGGCGGTGGTCATCACCGCGCCGGTGTTGCCGGCGCTGATCATGCCGTCCGCCTTGCCCTCGTGCAGCAGACGCGCCGTAACGCGGATGGAGGAATCGCGCCGTTGCCGGAAGGCCTTAGTGGCCTTGTCCCCCATCGTGACCGCCTCACTGGCGTGGACAATCTCGATGGGGAGACCCTGAGCCTTGCGCTTGCTCAGTTCTTCGCGCAAGCGATCTTGCGGCCCCACCAGCAGGACCTCCGCGTAACCGGCGCGCGCGGCCTCAATCGCTCCCTCGAGTTCCGCCTCGGGCGCCGAGTCGGTGCCCATGGCGTCAACGGCGATGCGTTGCATGGTAATCAGTTCAAACGGTGGACTCTGGCCGGCGCGGGAAGAAAAAATCGCGCGGGGCAAATCTCCGTGGGCCAAGGCTTGGCACTCTAAGCCGACTCCTTCACCAGAATTGCTTCCTTCCCGTTGTAGTAACCACAATGTGGACAGGCCTGGTGAGGCATCTTCGATTCGTGGCAGTGCGGGCATTCGGCAATCGCGGGCATCGTGAGATGGTCGTGGGACCGCCGTCGATTCTTCCGCGCGTGTGAATGTCGTCGTTTCGGGTTCGCCATAATTTCTCTTCTTTCCTTATCCTGTAGCGTTGCCTTTTAGGGCGGCATCTCCCGGGCTAAAGCCCGACGCTACATTATAATGCGTAATGCAGCGCGGGGTTCCACCACTGCTGCGCGCCAGGCAATCACTCCCGGCTTATTTCTGTCAGAGGGAATGGGTGCCGCGCAATTCGCTGATCGGCGCCATCCCGGCCTCACTCTTCCATGAGTGAAGCGAAAGGAGAATCTTGGTGCGGGGGTGCGCAATCGCATCGTGTCAGATTCCGATTGACTCTGCAAACCGGGCACAAGCCCTTACAATCGGTCCCGCAAACCACTTTCATGGGCACAGAGAGTATCACCTGTTCTGTGGCCACGTCCGCTAATTCGATTCCATCCCCCTCGTAGAAGCCAATCTCCAGCTCCTCCGTGGGGATTTCGATTTCCTCTTCCTTGGCGATGCTTTTCATCGGCCGATAGAAAAGGTCGAAATCACTGTTTACCGGGATCTCTACGACTCCCAGGCAGCGGTCGCAACTGGTTTCGAGACGGGTCGCTAGATGCCCCCGAATGCGAATTTCTGCTCCCAAGAGCTCCGCCGTGGCGTCGAGCTTGAGCGGCGTCGTCTGCCGGAACTCGGCTCCGTGATAGTCAAGCGCTCCCGGGGAGTAGGTCTCAGACGCAGTGACCCGGTGAAGCTCGAGTTCTGCAAGGGTTATGCGCACTTGAGCCTCGTCGACACAAAACTGTAATTATAACCTGCACAGGGGGCTTGTCAAGAAAACCGAAGGCCCCCTGATCCGCACGTAATTTTGAGAAAGGGCGAAAAAAATCTTTCTGGGCGTGCATTTTTTCCTTGACATGTTATAGATTATATATCTACAATATTTCTATGCCTGCACGCATCCCCAC
>JBEKLF010000190.1:0-16897 GCA_050010335.1 Terriglobia bacterium | reverse complement strand
GCGTGTGCACGTCACATCCGATAAAATGCTGCATGGCTTCGGCTCCTTTCCCGGCTCGCCTTGGTCGTTGAGCACTTCCAAGTCTACCGGATTGGAGCCGATGCCGTTATCCAATCAGACCTTTTTTTAGGGCCGCGGTTCGCCCCCAAATGACAGTGAAAAACCGCGAACCCTAAAAATAGGTCTGCGCTCATGCTCGCTGGCGGCGACCTCGAAGAAGTCCCCGCGGGTTTCATCCCGCTGCCCCGGACCAAAGGAGGCCCACGGCCAGTGGAATTGTTCCCCTTCGGGGAACGCGGCACGGGCGCCCCGCCGCCATGGAGACCTGGCCAGGATGGCCATGGCACAAGGCGTGGCACGGGTGTCCCTACTGAGCGTGGTGACCCGTGCGGATCAAACGCGGCATACGGTCAAGAGGTCACCAATACTGACTCTATGTCTGGTTGTAGATGAGATTTTCATCCCCCCGTAATCTTTTCCCTTGACAAGCATAGT
Source organism: Terriglobia bacterium (assembly GCA_050010335.1). GTDB lineage: Bacteria > Acidobacteriota > Terriglobia > UBA7540 > UBA7540 > Bog-366. The sequence continues at coordinate 16,402 of JBEKLF010000190.1, read as the reverse complement.
ATGAAAAAGTACCCTTTGCACGTTGGTAGTCATTATCCAACGCTGGAAGGAACGTCGTCCGCGTACTTTCCACCGTGCTACTTCTATTACGTTCCTCCAATGACCTCGTTCTCTCGCCTGCAAGACTGACCTATTGGTTCCAAGCGTCGGGCCCCAATTGAGGAGGCTGTTTACATGCAATCCAACACAAGAAGTGTGGGCCGCAGCGGCATGCGCTGGCTGGGCTCACTCCTTCTGCTCGTTTCTCTATGGGCGTGTGTTTCTCTAACGGCCTCGGCACAGACCATCGTGGGTTCCATTACGGGAGTCGTGAGCGACCCCACGGGAGCCGTGGTGCCGGGAGCCAAAGTAATATTAACCGATACTAACAAGGGGTATACCCACAATGCGGTGACCGATTCCGTGGGGCGATATTTGCTGTTGGACCTTCCCGCCAGCAATTACAAGCTCACGGTAGAGGCCGCAGGGTTCAAATCTACCACCCAGGAAGGAATTACCCTGGACGTCGCCGCCAAGCTGGCGATTGACGTCAAACTGCAAATCGGGGCCACCACGCAGTCTGTGGAAGTAGTGGGCGCGGCTCCGGTCCTTTCCACTCAGGACGCGGTCACCGGTCAGGAAGTCGACCGATCCGCGATCAATGATCTTCCTCTGGTGGATCGGAGTGTCCTTGACTTGGCGTTCATGGCTCCCGGCGTCATTCAGGTGCCGGGTTCCGCCTATGGCACCAGCACCAGCCTGAACTTCGTGTCCAACGGCGGACGCAATGATACTTCCGACCTCCTGGTGGACGGCATCGCGGCGTCCAGTTATGAGCCCAATACGGCCATCTACACGCCACTATTCCAGCCCTCTGTGGATGCCGTGCAAGAATTCAAGATCATGCAAAACAACTACTCTGCGGAGGAAGGCTTCTCCGGCAACACCTACATCAACATGGTGATTCGCTCAGGAACCGACGCTTTCCACGGGGACGTTTACGAATTCCTGCGCAACAAAGACCTGGATGCCAACAACTTTTTCTCCAATGCATCGGGTGGCAAGCTCCCATCCTTGCGGAAAAACCAGTTTGGCGGCAGCGTGGGCGGGCCTATCCGCAAGGATAAGACCTTCTTCTTCTTTGACTTTGATGGTGTTCGCGAGGCAAGTGGCACGACGCATAACGGTGGTGTTCCCGACGCGGCGGAGAGAACCGGCGACTTCGGCGAAATCTGTACCCGGACGACCGGCCCGAACCCACCGGACGGAGCGTTCGGCGCGGGTGGAATCTGCTCCAATGCCAACGGCCAGCTCTGGGATCCCTATTCCGGGATCTACGTGCCCGGAACCGGACGCGAATTGCAAACGCCAATTCCTTTCAACAACCTCGCTTTGTTCACCAGTGCCGGCACTGCTCCCGGCGTCGTTTCCAAATTGCCCACGGCCTTCCAACTTGCTCCGGTGGCCGGCAATCTGATTGACCCAGTGGCCTCGAAGATGATGAGCTACTATCCCATGCCCAACAACGGCGACAACCCCTACAACAACTGGGCAGGGTCAGGCGCCAACACCGACGGCAACAACCAATGGGACCTCCGCATCGACCAGCGCTTCAGTGAAAAGATGACTTTCAATGCCCGCTACTCGATGAGCTCGGGCCCCTATCAGAACTGGAACTGTTATGGGAACGCGCTTGATCCCTGCACGCAGGGGCCGGGCGTGGGCGGGTCGCGACAGGTGGCTCTGAACCTGAACTACACCTTTAGCCCCACGACCCTTTTGAATGTTTCGGCGGGTTTCACCCGCGGTCTGTCCGATACGCAAGGAATCGCCAAGAACTTCCCCAATTTCAGCCCCGTCTCGACGCTGGGCCTTCCTTCTTACATCACCACCGACGGGACCATCGCTTCGCCGAATTACTATATGTACGGCGGATACTCAAGCCCGAACGGACCTGAATCCATCGGCGCTCAGCCGTGGTCCGTGTACAAGAATGGCAACCAGGTCTTCCACCTGCTCGCAACTCTCACCCACGTTACCGGGCGGCACGAACTCAAATTCGGCGGTGAGTGGCGCGTGCAGCAGCAGAACTGGTTCCAGGATGGAGCCCCGGGAGGGGTGGAGATCGCCGATCAATACGGCACCGCCGAGTATCCGTATTGGGGCGGCGGCGATGCCATGGCCAGCTTCCTTACCGGCGTGCCCAACCCCGACCAATGGGGTGAGTACGAGATCTCTCCCCACTTCGATACGCAGAACTACCGCTGGGGTGGATTCGCTCAGGACAACTTCAAGGCGACCAAGAAGCTCACGGTCAACGTGGGGTTGCGCTATGACCTGGAAATTCCCCGCACCGAACGCTACAACCGCATGTCCTGGTTTAATCCCACCACACCCGTCGCCATCTCGCCCGCGCCAGTGGACGCTGCGACGTGGCCTGCTGGACTTCCCGGCACCGTTCCCAACGTGACCTCACCCGTGGGTGGACTGACGTTCGCCAGCAATGCTGAGCGCAACATCGTGAACACCACCTACACGGATTTCGGTCCACGTCTGGGCCTCGCCTATCAGATGCGCAACAAGCTGGTTCTTCGTGCCGGATACGGATTGTTCTATAACCCCACGCAATATGGTTCCGCCGGCGCGGGACCCGTGGGCAATGAAGGTTTCCAGGCGACCACAGGTTATCTAGAGACGTATCAAAGTGACGGCTTTACGCCTTGGGGGCGCACCAGCAATCCATACCCTAACGGCCTTCTGTTTCCCACGGGATCTTCGCTCGGCAACCAAACCAACCTCGGCCTGGGCATCAGCGAACCGGCGCGCAACTCCAACATCCCTCCCTATACGCAGACCTGGAGCGCCGGTTTCCAATACGAACTTCCCGGGGGCTTCCTGGTTGACGCCAACTATCTCGGCACCAAGGGCACTCACCTGTACTTCTACAGTGCCGGCTCGTTGCAGTACCTGGGAACCTGGGTGGAACAGGAAGGCAACCCGACCACCGGCCCGGCCCTGCGAACCGCGCTGGGTACTAAGGTAGCGAATCCCTATGCCGGGGTCATCAACACGCCCGGTTGCGGGATCTGCGGACCGACCATTAGTGCCGGCAGCCTCATGGAACCCTTCCCGCAGTTTAGCGGGGTTTCCGAGCCTAATCCCGCCGTGGCCAACTCCATCTATCACGCCTTCCAGTTAAAGGTGGAGAAGCGCATGTCGAAGGGGTTGTCGCTGATGGCGTCCTACACTAACTCCAAGTCCATCGACGATGCGTCCGTGTCCACCAGCACCACCTGGATCGGAGGATTCCAATCGTTCCGAGACCCCAATAGCTATAAAGAGGAGCGCTCGCTCTCCGAATGGAACATCCCCCAAGTGCTCCAATTCAGTTATATCTGGCAAGTCCCCTACGGAAGAGGTAAGCATTTTGGCGGTAATCTGAATTCCGTTTTGGACGGTTTCCTCGGTGGTTGGCAAACCAGCGGTATGTGGCGCTTTGACAACGGCCAGCCCATTAGTATCAGCGTGACGGGCGCTACGGCCCCTTGGGGTTACGGAACTTCCTATCCCGACATGATTGGCAAACTCCAAGTTAATCCCAAGTCGGAGTGGTTCACCAAGGGCTACTTCGCCAATGCGGCTTCGGCGCTCGCAGTGCCTGCCCCATATACCATCGGTAACGCACCACGCGAGCAACCCAGCGTGCGCATACCGGGAACCAACAACGCAACCCTCGCTTTGTTCAAAGATATTCACTTGAACAAGATGCGCGAAGGCGCCAAATTACAGATCAGAGCGGAGACCTTTAACGCCTTCAACCACCCGCAGTTTGGCGGCATCCAGGCCCAGTTTGGTAATCCTATCCCTGCTAGCTTCGGCGATGTCACCAGCCAGACGAATTCGCCTCGGCAAGTCCAGATGGGTATGCAACTTTACTTCTAAACCCATCTGGCGGCAAGTCTCCAGGGAGGGGCCTGGTGCCCCTCCCTTTTTTTGTGGGGAAGATGCGGGTCCTCGTAGGGGCGCCCCTTGAGGGCAGGCGCGAGTCCTGCCCTTATGACTGCCGCACTACCTCCCGCCATCGGCTTTCTGGTCGAATGCTACCACCCCCTGCCTCTGCTAAGCCGAGGAGGGGAACACCTCACCACGGCACCCCAACACCGTCCTCCGCTAAGGATGTGATGCACTTCACCACCGCTCCGGTAAGTCACCGGAGGGACGAATAATGGATTTCAATGAGGTGCATCCTTTTTTCTCTCCTTTTTTCTCTTGACTTACATCATTTCAAGGCATAGCCTTCGCCCGTTGGTAGTCATTACACATCGATGAAGGGAGTGTCACCGCAGGCCTTCCATCGTGCTTTCGGTTGAATGTTCCTCCCCTGACCCTCTCTTCACATCTGTAAGATTGCGCGTCACTCTGCTTTCAAGCGTCGGGCCCTAATACTGAGGAGGCTGTTTACATGCAATCAAACACAAGGAAGATGGGCCGCAGCGGCATGCGCTGGGTGGGCTCATTCCTTCTGCTCGTGTCTCTATGGGCGTGTGTTTCCCTAACGGCCTGGGCACAAGTCACCGTGGGTTCCATAACGGGTGTCGTCAGCGACCCCACGGGAGCCGTGGTGCCGGGAGCCAAAGTTATATTAACCGATACGAACAAGGGCTACACCTTCGATGCGGTGACGGATTCCGTGGGGCGGTATGTGATTTCCGACCTTCCCGCCAGCAATTACAAGATCTCGGTAGAAGCTACAGGGTTCAAAACTTCCACCCAGGGAGGAATTGTCCTGGACGTCGCCTCTAAGCTGGCGATTGACGTCCACCTGCAAATCGGGGCCACCACTCAGTCCGTGGAGGTGGTAGGCGCAGCTCCGGTCCTCCACACTCAGGACGCAGTTACCGGCCAGGAAGTCAACCGATCCGCGATCAATGATCTTCCTCTCGTGGACCGCAACGTCCTTGACTTGGCGTTCCTGGCTCCCGGCGTCCTTCAGGTGCCGGGTTCCGCCTATGGCCTTGGCACGAGCCTTAACTTTGTGTCCAACGGCGGGCGCAACGACACGGCGGAACTCCTGGTTGATGGCATTGCCGCAGCCAGTTACGAGCCGAATACGGCCATCTACACGCCACTCTTCCAGCCTAATGTGGATGCCGTACAAGAATTCAAGATCATGCAGAACAACTACTCCGCGGAGGAAGGTTTCTCGGGCAACACCTACATCAATATGGTGATGCGCTCCGGAACCGACGCTTACCACGGAGACGTTTACGAATTCCTGCGCAATAAAGACCTGGATTCCCAGAACTTCTTCGCCAACCAATCCGGTTCCCCCCTTCCTGCCATGCGGCGCAACCAGTTTGGTGGCAGCATCGGCGGGCCCATCAGGAAGGATAGGACCTTCTTCTTCTTTGACTTTGACGGTGTGCGCGAGGCGTCCGGCGACACCCGTTACGGCGGTGTTCCCGATGCCGCAGAGAGAGCCGGTGACTTCGGCGAAATCTGTTCGCGGGCGGGCGGAACGTTTGACGCGAATGGAATGTGCCAAAATGACGGCGGCAATGGCCAAATCTGGGACCCCTATTCCGGCATTTACGTGGCCGGAACCGGACGGGAACTGCAAGTCCCAATTCCCTATAACAACCTGGCGACGTTCACGAGCGTCGGCAATCCCAACCTGGCCGGGACGGGCTTCCAACTTGCTCCGGTGGCCGGCAACCTGATTGACCCCGTGGCCTCGAAGATGATGAGCTACTATCCCATGCCCAATGTCAACGTGGGAACCGCGGCCTACAACCCCTACAACAACTGGTCGACCTCGGGCCTTGACACCGACGGCAACAACCAATGGGACCTCCGCATCGACCATCGCTTCACCCAAAACGATACTTTCAATGCCCGCTACTCGATGAGCTCGGGCCCCTATCACGGGCTCAACTGTTATGGGAACGCGCTTGATCCCTGCACGCAAGGGCCGGGCGTGGGCGGGTCACGACAGGTGGCTCTGAACCTGAACCACACCTTTAGCCCCACCACCATTTTGAGCGTATCTCTCGGATTCACCCGCGGTCTGTCCAATACCCAGGGAATCACCAAGGACTTCCCTAAGTTCAGTCCCGTAACCGATCTCGGCCTTCCTTCTTACATCACTACCGATGGACTGATCGCTTCGCCGAACATCTATATGTACGGCGGATACGCCAGCCCGGAGGGGTCGGAATCGATCGGCGCTCAGCCGTGGTCGGTGTATAAGAATGGCAACCAGGTCTACCACCTGCTGGGAACTCTCACCCACGTTACCGGGCGGCACGAGATCAAGTTTGGTGGTGAGTGGCGCGTCCAGCAGATGAACTGGTTCCAGGATGGAGTACCGGGAGGGCTGGAGATCGCTGACCAGTACGGCACCTCCCAGTATCCGTATTGGGGTGGCGGCGATGCCATGGCCACCTTCCTCACCGGCGTGCCCGACCCCAACGAATGGGGTGAGTACGAGATATCTCCCCACTTCAGTACGCAGAACTACCGCTCGGGTGGATTTGCCCAGGACAACTTCAAGGCGACCAAGAAGTTCACGGTCAACGTGGGGTTGCGCTATGACCTGGAAATTCCCCGCACCGAACGGTACAACAAGATGTCCTACATCGATCCCACGCAGTCCATCGACATCCATCCTGCGGCGATCGACCCTACTACGTGGCCTAGCGCCCTTCCAGGCTCCATTCCCAACGTGACCTCACCCGTGGGTGGACTGGTGTTCGCTAGCCCGGCGCAGCGTCATATCACGAATACGGCTTACAAGGATTTCGGTCCCCGTCTGGGCCTTGCCTATCAGATGCGCGACAAGCTGGTTCTGCGTGCCGGGTACGGCTTGTTCTATAACCCCACGCAATGGGGTACTACGGGCGCCGGACCCGTGGGCAATGAAGGCATCGATGCGGTCACAAATCAGCTCACCTCGATGAACGGTGACGGCGTGACGCCTTGGTCACGCATCAACAATCCTTTCCCCAACGGTCTTCTGTTTCCCACGGGTTCTTCGCTCGGCAACAAGACCAACCTCGGCCTCAGCCTTAACGAACCCCTACGCAGCTCCAACATTCCCCCCTATTCCGAGACCTGGAGCGCGGGTTTCCAATACCAACTTCCCGGCAACGTGCTGATTGACGCCAACTACATCGGCACCAGCGGCACTCACCTGTACTTCCACGGGGCCGGCACGATGCAGTACTTGGGGACCTGGGTGGAACAGGAAGCCACCAACGCGGACCTGCGAACCGCGCTGGGTACCTATGTACCTAACCCCTATGCCGGGGTCATCAACACGCCCGGTTGTGGGATCTGCGGACCGACCATTGCGGCCGGCCACCTCATGGAACCTTTCCCGCAGTTTAGCGGGATCACCACGCCTAATCCCCCCTGGGCCAACTCCATTTATAACGCCTTCCAGTTAAAGGTGGAGAAGCGCATGTCGAACGGTCTGTCGCTGATGGTGTCCTACACCAACTCGAAGTCCATCGATGAGGCGTCAGTTTCCACCAGCACAGAATGGATCGGCGGATTCGGCGAGATGCGAGACCCCAACAACCTTAAACTGGAGCGCGGGCTCTCCGAATGGGACATCCCCCAAGTGCTCCAACTCAGCTATATCTGGCAAGTCCCCTACGGAAGAGGCAAGCATTTTGGCGGTAATTTGAATTCCATCGTCAACGGCTTCCTGGGCGGCTGGCAGACCAGCGGCATGTGGCGCTTTGACGATGGCCAGCCCATCAGCATCAGCGTCACCGGGGCCACGGCCCCGTGGGGTTACTCGTCTTCGAATCCCGACCAGATTGGCCGCCTCGTTAAATACTCCAGGTCGATGTGGTTCAAGACTAATCCTTACAACGGCCAACCGTATGGCTACTTCGCCAATGCGTCGTCCGCCCTGGAAGTGCCTCCCCCGTATACCGTCGGCAACGCCTCACGCATGGAACCCAACACACGCGTGCCGGGGACCAGCAACGCCACTCTGGCTCTATTCAAAGATGTCCCCTTGAACAAGATGCGTGAAGGCGCCAAGTTGCAGATCAGAGCGGAATCCTTTAACGCCCTCAACCACCCGCAATTTGGCGGCATCTCTGCTACTTTCGGCACCGGCAGCTTCGGGAATGTCGACAGCCAAGTGAATACGCCTCGTCAAGTCCAGTTGGGTCTACAACTCTACTTCTGAACTCATCTGGCTGTAAATCTTCAGGGAGGGGCCCCGTGGCCCCTCCTTTTTTTTGTGTGTGACACAGGCACTCCTGCCTGTGTCTGCATAGGCGTGATCCTGCATCAGCACTGGCGCGCACACAGGCACTCCCGCCTGTGCAGGCGCACGCACCGGCACAGGCAGGAGTGCCTGTGCTACAGGACCCTTCCCAAATATGCCGAGGCTAAGGTAAGATGAATGTTGCTCCTCGGCCAGCCCCTCGCATCTGACCGGCAGTAATATGCGTCACTGGATTATTCTTCCCTTCGCGCTTTTCCTCTTCGTTTCCCCGGCGACCGCGCAAGCTCCACCGGACCAAGTGCCCTCCAGCGTGCTGCACCAAATCGCCGCCGAGTTCCAACAGGGACACATTCCGGAAGCGGAACGGCAGGCTCGTGCAGCCTTGGAGAAGGCGCCCCACGACCCCGCTGCCTTGAGTTTATTAGGCGTCATTCTCGATGCCCAGCAGCGGTACGGGGAGGCCGAGTCTGCATACCAAAAAGCCCTCGCGGTCGCCCCAGGCTCGCCCGGCATTCTGAACAACCTGGGTAACCACTACCTGGCGGAGGGAAAGCCCGACCAAGCGCGCGCGGCATTTCTGAAGGTGGTCGCGCCCGATCCTCGTCACCCCAATGCCAATTTGCAATTGGCTCAACTCAGCGTCTCCGCGCGGCAGGGCGCGGCCGCCCTGAAATATCTCGACCGCTTGCCGCCGGAAAGCCAAGCCTCGCCTCCGATAACGATCTTGCGCGCACGCGCGTTAAAATTATCCGGTCAGGAGAGGGCGGCGGAAAACCTTCTCGATCAAGTCGCGAGTAAAGCCGGAAGCGACCCGAGTGTGGCGTTCTCCGTTGGCATGGCCTTTGCCGAATGGCAGCGCTATGCCGAGGCCGAGAGCGCCTTTACCCGCGCCTTGGAGGCCGACCCCACCAATTTCGACATCCTGTATAACCTGGGCCTCGCCGCACAACATGCGGGGCACACGACCCGCGCCCTGGAGGTCTACCGGGTGGCCCTTCAGCAGCGCCCCAATGATCCTGATTGTCTCTACAACGTGGGGACCATCGACATCCAATCGGGCCACTCGGACGAGGCGGTGATGCCGCTGATGCAGGCCAGCAAAGCGGCTCCTGAGCGCGCCGATATTCTCTTTGCCCTGGCACAGGCCAGCCAGGAAATCGGTTTCTATGGCGATGCGGCTGTCGCCATCGACCAGTATCTCAAGCTGAAACCCCACGACGACCTTGCCCGCCGCGAACGCGGGTTCTGCCTGATCCGCTCCACGAGCCTCGACCAGGGCCTCGAAGACCTCCGCTGGTACACCCAGAGGCACCCTAAGGATGCGCGGGGACTCTACGAGCTAGCCATTGGCGAGACGGTGCGGACGCCCGACGTGGCGCTTCAACACCTCGACCAAGCGCTCGCTATCGATCCTCAATTCGGCCCCTCCCGGTTCGCTCGCGCTGTCCTCTATTACGAAAAGGGCCGGACCGAAGAGTCCATTGCTGACGTGAAGCTGGTTCTGGCAAAGGAGCCCGATAACTTCCGTGCACTGGACGTCCTCGGCCAGGATTACACGCGGTTGGAGCGCTACGCGGAGGCCGCCGAGGTCCTTGGTCGCGCCGCCAAACTCGCGCCCAAAGACCCCAAAATCCTCACCCATTACGCCCACGCTCTCCAGCGTTCGGGTCGGAAGGAGGAAGCCGCGAAGGTGCTGGCGGACTTTAAAGCTTTCGCTCCGGAGGAGGGACACCGGCCTAATAAGGGACTCTTCGACTACCTTAACCTGACCCCCGAGAAGCAGTATGCGAAGTACATGGAAAATCTCCAGAGGAACATCGGCATCCGTCCGGATGATCCCAAGCTGCGCTTGCAATTGGGTAAGACGTACCTCGAGCTGGGGAAACCCGACCAGGCGCTAGAAGCCTTTCGCGCTGCCGGGAAACTCACCTCCGACCCGGATATCCTGGCCGCCTGCGGAAAAGCGCTGCTCGACGATGGGCAATACGCCGCATCCCGCGAATTCTTGGAACCCGCGGTGGCCGCAAATCCTTCCGCCGCCGACTTGCGCTTGGACCTGGCGATCGCGGTCTTCAACTCCGGCGGACCACAGGCCGGGCTCGCCATCCTGGACGAAACCTCCCCGGAACAACGTAATGGAGATTACTTCCTGCTGCGCGCTCAGATCCTGGACGCTATGAACAAGCCTCAGGAAGCCGCCGAGGCCCTGAATCGGGGGTTTGCCACTGCACCCACCCGGCCGGACCTCTATTATCAGGCCACCCTCTTTCTCATCAAGCACGAGCAGTATAAGCGGGCCATCGGGTTGCTTGAGCTGGCCAATAAGACCATCCCGGACGTTCCGGAATTGGAATTGCTCCAAGCCATGGCTTACGAACTGGTTCGCGACCACGACAACACCATGCGCGTCCTGGCGCGGATCGAGTCCCGCTGGCCCGAGTGGTCCATGCCTTACATGATCCAAGGCATCACGCTAGCCATCCGTCTGCGCTCCGCGGAGGCCGAGCCGGTGCTCAAAAACGCCATCGCCCTGGGAGCCGACAACGGCATCAGCAATTACTACCTGGCATTGGTCATCGTTAACAGCAACCCCGAGCGAGTCGAAGAGGCCCAACAGGCTATCTCCAAGGCGTTGCAATTAACCCCCGACGATGTCTACGTTCAGTCTTTGGCGGGGAAGATCGACTACTTGCGCAAGGACTATCCCGCCGCGGTCGAGCACCTCAACGCGGCCCTGCGCCTGTGGCCCGAAATGACCGAAGCGCATGAAACCCTGGCGGGAGTCTATCGAGCCATGGGCGATAAGGAGAAATCCGTCGCCGAACTCAAGGAAATTCTGCGCGTCAAGGAGGCCAATCCCACCGCCGACCAGACACCACCCTTCCCCATGGAAAAACTGCTGTTCTCGGTACAGGCCCCCGCGCACCCACCAAGCTAGCCCGTGGGAGCGCGGGCATCCTGCTGGCTCCGGCGGGCGCTATACTCGAGGTGTTGTCCAGGCATTTGGGTGACATTCCACGAGCCCGAGTCTCTACCCCTGCCGGGCCTCTCTTGCCGTCTGCCAGCGACAATTTGGCGCCCTCCCAGTCGGACATTTTTCACCCCATTTTTAACTTTCCCACGGTTTATTGTAAGTGGATTACTTTTCTGTATGTTGTCAGGTTTGGGAGGGGAAAAATCGCATTTTCGACCCGTTGTTTTCGATAAGTTGCCAGGTTTGGGAACATTCGCCGCTCGGGGACATTAAGTCGTATCATCATTGGTACCTTTTGTCCCTCCTTGTCGGTGACTAGCGGAACTGCCACCGACGTGCACTCAGAACCAAAAGCGAGCTCGGCCTCGATCCTCACCTCTCCATTCTAACCCAAGCAATTTATCTTGTCAAGAGAAATATTGAAGCATGCTTTAAGGGACGTCCGCGCAATCCTTAAGGCCCCCGGATCTTGAGAAAACCGGCTAGGGCGCTTTGGAGCGGGCCAGCTCCTGCTGGGCTTTTTCGTGCTGTCCGAGAGCCTCGTAAGCTTGGCTCAGTTGATAATGGGCTTTGGCCATGTGGGGAGCCACGGCTACGGCTCTTTCCAGTTCGCGCGCCGCGTCCTGCGGGCGGTCGAGATAGAGGTAGAGTTCGCCCAGGGCCTCGCGCGCATCCGCATAGTCGGGGAGGATTTGGACCGCGCGCTGAAAGGCTTGAATGGCGGGCTCCGGCTGCTTCTCGCGGGTGTAGACGACCCCCAGATTGTAGGCCGCGGCAAAGCTCGCCGGGTCGAGTTCGAGCGTCCGCTCGAAGGCATGCCTGGCCCCTGCCAGGTCATCGGTCGCCAGTTGGGAAAGTCCGAGGTAGTAGGCGGCCATGGAGTTTTTCGGGTCGAGCTCCAGTGTGGATTGGTAAGCCGTGACGGCGTGGGGAAAGTCCTTCAAGTGATAGTAATCACCCGCCATCAGGAAGGTAATCGTGCGCGAACGGGATTCGGTCTTTTCCGCTTGTTGGAGTTTGCCGAGCGATTCCGCGTAATGTCCTTGTTCGTCGTCGGTGAGCGCTGCGGACACTAGCTCATAAACCTGGATGCGATCCTTAGGGTCGGCGAGGGCCTTCCCACTGGCGTCGGTGATGGTTCCGGTGGAAACTGCCACATATCCCAGGGAGCGCAGGCTCTCGAGGAGCGCGGGATCGGTAGGGGCAATGGCGGTTGCGGTGGCGCTCGTGGCGGGCGTGTAGCGGCCCACCAGCGTGCGCAGGCGATCGCTCATCTCCTGCGCCTGGGCACGGTGGGTGGCGAAAAGGTTTTTTAATTCCTTCGGGTCCGCGCGCGTGTCGTAGAGTTCCGGACGCGTGGTCTCAATGTATTTCCACCCTCGCGACTGGAGGCTGCGCAGCAAATTCCAGCCAAAATGCAGCAGGGGAGGATAACTCTCGGCATAAATGTTCGACGCGCTATCGGTCGCGCGGCCCTCCACCAGGCTCAGCAAACTGCGCCCTTGCACGGTGGGGGGGATGGGGATTCCCAGAGCTTGCAGAACCGTGGGCATCACATCCACCAGCGAAACCTCATCGGCAACCACCCGCGGCGCGGCGGTCGGGACTTTAACGATACAGGCGATATGGAGAGTGGCATTATAGACGAAGAAACCATGCGTTTTCTCGCCATGCTCGCCAAGACTTTCGCCATGATCGCTCACCAACACCACGAGAGATTTTCCCAGGCGCCCCTGCTGCGCCAGCGCCGTCATCAACCGACCGACCTGGGCATCGGCAAAGGCGATTTCTCCGTCATAAGGACGGCCGGGATAGCGCCCCGCATAAGGTTCGGGAGGGCGGTAAGGACTGTGCGCGTCGTAGAGGTGAACCCAGAGAAACATAGGTTGGGAAGGGCGATGGCTTAGCCACTTCAGCGCTTCATCCACCACTTGGTTGCCGGGGCGCTTCATGGCATCCAGGTGGACTTCTTCCATCCCCCCAAACTGGAAATGATCGAAGTAAGTCTCAAAGCCCTGGTTGAGGCCGAAACGCGAGTCCAGCACGGGCGCGCCAATAAACGCTGCCGTGGAATAGCCGTGGTCACGCAAGATTTCCGCTATTGTGGCGGCCCCGGCGGGAACCCGATTGCCGGTGAAATCGTGCACGCCAGTCGCGAGCGGAAACGCTCCGGTCATCAGCGACGTGTGCGAGGGCAAGGTGACGGGAACCGGCGTAAAGGCTTGGGTAAAGCGCGCACCCTTCGCGGCAAGCTGGTCGATCTGGGGAGTCTGGGTCGCCGTGTAGCCGTAACACCCCAGGTGATCGGGACGAAGCGTATCGAGGGTGATCAGGATAACATCGTAGGAAGGCCGCTCGGCCGCTCGACCGGCTGAGCCCAACATGAGCAGAGCGAAAATCACGAATAAGGGTTTGATCCGATGCATTCCAAAAACTTCTGAACTTCTCAACATGAATACGACACCAAAACTAAGGGTTCTAAAGAGCCCCGCTGGCGATCCACGCCGCTACAGCAAACTGTCCAACCACCCGGCCATCCGATCACTCGGGGAAAAGACCAAAATCCGAGAGTGCAATGCAAACCGGCGAACTCGTGATACGCAGCCGCAGGTTGTCCGTCGAGACCGGCTCGCCTGTACGAATCAACCGGCAATTCCCGACGCCTGTTGCCGCGGCCAGCTTGCGCCACGCGTTGCCGCTCCGGACGTCAAACTCAAAAGACGCGATGCGTTGTCCCAACCGAATGGCCTCGCGCAGGCGGATCACACTGAACGTCACGGGCTGCGAGAATTCAACCCCCAGTTCGGGTGTGGTGACTTCATCATCCGTTGCCCAGTACGTAGAAGCATCTCCGTCCAGAAGGTTTGCTGGAGCGTAAGTTCGGCGATTTCCGCGGATGTTTGAGGCCACGAGCGTAGCATGGGCAGCGAGATTCTTCCCGAACGTTGCTCGCCGCAGTTCGCCGAATTCCCGCAAGGAGGCGACGTCGGCTTCGTTCAGCCGGCCCCGCCGGTCGGGCGGCACGTTGAGCAGGAGGTTGGCGCCGCGCCCAACGGATTTGAAGTAAAGGTCCCACAGTTCCCGGGCGGCTTTTACTTTGCTGTTTTCGCTTTCGTGCCAGAACCATCCCGGCCGGATCGACACGTCGCACTCCGGCGGAAGCCACTGCTTTCCGTTGCGGGTTCCAATGTCGGATAACCTGGCGTCGACGTCACCCGGCGCTGCGGGCCCACCCTTTTCATTCACTGGATCGTAAGTCTCCCAGCAGGTCTCGCCGGCGATGCCGTTTTCGTTTCCGACCCACCGCACGTCCGGTCCCACGTCGCTGAACATCACCGCGTCGGGCTGGAACCGGCGTGCCAATGCCCACGTATTAGGCCAATCGTAGTACGTGGTCCTGTCGATCACGCGCTTCTCGCGTGCCCCACCATAATATCCGGTTCCGCCATTCGCCCCATCGAACCATATCTCAAAGATCGGTCCATACTGGGTGAGCAGTTCGGTCAACTGCGCGCGATAGATCGGGATATACTCCGGCCTGCCATAGGCCGCGTTGTTTCGGTCCCACGGTGAGAGATAAACACCGAACCTCAGCCCCTGGCGCTGTGCCGCTTCCGAGATCTCGCGCACCACATCGCCCTTGCCTTCCCTCCACGTACTGTTCCGGATGCAGTGCTCGGTCGTCCTCGTTGGCCAGAGGCAGAAGCCGTCGTGGTGCTTCGCGGTCAGAATCACTCCCTTCATGCCCGCCATCTTCAAACCCGACACGATGCCGTCGGGATCGAAATCGGTGGGATTGAATACCTTCGGATCCTCATCCCCATCACCCCATTCTTTGTTCGTGAAGGTGCTGACGGTGAAGTGGAGAAAGCCGCAGGTCTGGAGCTCATGCCAACTTATCTGACGGGCCGAGGGCAGCGCCCCATAAGGGGCGGGCTCGGAATACGAACCCCAAGCAACGGATGCAACCGACGCCGCAAGAGGCGCCGCCAGCAGGAAGGATCTTCGGTTCACGTTGTATTCCCTTTCCAGTTCCTCGCAACCAGGACGCGTCAAATCCTCGCGCCGGCCAGACAGACTCTACTATCAAGCTCCTGTCCGTCCGACGCCTAGCATATACTTCTCTTAACCTCGCGTCCCAACGTATTCTTCAGGCCGCTACTTGCCGAAAGATTTCGAAGCCCGTAGCGGCGCGGGGAATAGTTCCCTTCGAACGAGCTGCTCCCCGCGCAGAACATGGACGATGTAGATGGACTTCTTCTCCGCTCGATAGAAAACACGGCAGGGAGAGACAATCAACTGGCGGTAGGGTAAACCTATCAGTTCTATTGGCAGGGAGCCCATACGAGGGAATTTCCGGAGCCGTTCAACCGCGGCAAATACCTGTCGGACGAGTCCGCGAGCCGCGGCAACGTTCTCCAAGGCAATGTAATCTGCAATCGCATCCAATTCGTGAATCGCCGGATCGGCCCAGATTATTCTAGCCATCGCTTGAGTTGCCGCTTTGCCTGGGCGTGCGTGGAAATTCGCCCGTCCTGAATGGCTCTTTCTCCGCGCGCGATTCCTTCGAGCACGCGCATGCGATTCTGCAACGCTTCAAAGGTAATAACGTCCACAAGATAGGCAGTGGGAACTCCGTGCTGGGTGATGAGAACGGGTGACTGATCCCTTACCAAGTCGGTAAGAATCCTGGTAGCCTTCCTCTTTAGAGTTGTCACGAGATGGGTTTTCATAAAGTGATACTAAAGTATCACATTCCCGTTGGCAAGCGGTAAGTGTGGGGATTCGGGGCTCAGGCCTAGCTGTCAAATGTCATCTACTAGAAGGCCGTCCTGGCCATGACTGCTCACGGGCAATATGCCCGCGCCACAGCGAGCGGGAGGCCTGCGGCCCCACCACCCGAAATTTCTTTTCGCGGCCCCTTTTTTCCTATTGCCTTCCCATAGGAAGTATGGCATTCTTCTATGGTATTCCAATAGGAGAACCATGGGCAACAAAGCGGATGTCTGGCAAGGAACACTGGCTCTGATGGTTCTAAAGACGCTCGAAAACATGGGGCCGCTGCACGGCTACGGGATCGCGCGCCGCATCGAGCAGACCAGCCGCGACCTGTTGTCGGTGAATTACGGCACGCTCTATCCGGCTCTGTTGAAGCTCGAGCAGGAAGGTTACATTGCCTCGGAGTGGGGCCATTCCGACAA
>JBEKLF010000189.1:0-16915 GCA_050010335.1 Terriglobia bacterium | reverse complement strand
AGTTCACCAACTTCTCGCCGAGAAGATAATCCAGCGCACTCTCGACCCCGAAATGCCGCTTGATTCTCCGCGTTGCCCGGCACTGTTGTACCCAGATCTTATGAAACCTCATGCCCATCACTGTAGATGGTGATCTCATATCCAATCTCTCCGGGAGACGGACCCCTAGCTCCGACTAACTATCCTCGCAAAATCGGCGATTTTCAAGTGGGCCAATTGAAACCGCAAAAGGAGTTCTACCCAACGGCGGTTTTCTGGAGACCGAACTCTCCTATTGCCACCACTTGACCGTAAGTCGCCTTACCTGACACTGGGTCTCCAGCACGAGTGCGACTCAAGGAAAGGATAGGTCGTCCTTGTCGCCTTGTATTTAACAATCGGCGGGTTGGGATTCAAACTGAGAAACCCGTCCAAATTTCAAACTGTACCACTACCCGCTGCCTGCTTTACTTTATGCTTTAATGTAAAGCGATGGCGGAAGCGACTCTTTCATCCAAGAACCAGATTGTCATCCCACGGGAGGCGCGCGAGGCTTTGCAGTTGAAGCCCGGCGATAAGCTCCTGGTGGTGGTCTGTGGAGAGAGGGTCATTGCCCTGCAAAAGCCCAAATCCCATCATGCCGCGATTCGAGGATTAGCTCGCGGCGCCTATCCGCGCGATCATCTGCAAAAGGAACGCCAGAGTTGGGAATAGACCGTCTCCGCACCTTTCTTCGGCATCACCGCCGCGTCGCCCTGGATACGAACGTCTTCATTTCCCAACTGGTGTTAGACCAGATCCTCTAAACATTCCCAGCGGGATGGAAAAGCCGCAAGGCTGGAGAGCGAGCCTTGCGCTACCCCTGACCTTCCAGCAGCGACATTTTGTAGCCTCTGGTACTGGTAGAATTCTCTTGACTTTTTGTTATCGGGTGATACAATAACCGAGTATTACTGTGGGGTCCGTCATGGATTCGTGCAAGCCTCCCATTTCTTCGAAGCCGAACCCGTCCAAGCAGCGAATTCGGAAGAGCAGAATTCCGGGTCCCTTGGGCTGGAATCGGCGACTCACGCCGAGGACGGATTTGCGATTGCCGATTGTCGATTGCCGATTTGCGAAGTTCCCCAATGGCCACACGAATTGAGGCGGAATCGACACGAATCGGCTCATCGGGCCATTGCCCCATCGGAGGAGCACGGTATTGGTTTTAGATGCCCGATGATCCGATGGTCCGATGGCCCAGCCGCCGCAGCTTTCCACGATGTACTAGAAAGCAAAGGGGGTTAGTGTTTAGCGTCAAAATGTCTAAATGTTTATCTCTTTCATGTACCAAGAGTTAGCCTGAAAGTTGAGAGGGTGGACTGGAAAAAGGGTATGGCTTTCCACGATGTGTCAGAAACGAAATGGGTTAACAACGAATGGCAAGAATCCTTCAAAATCTATGTTACTGAAAATAAATAAGTTAGACTACGAGAAGTGGCCAGATTCAGGACAAGAAAAAGGGGGAAAAAATGAAGGTATGTTCCACGATGTTGTTGAAAACAAATGGAGAAAATATGTCCGAAATCAGGCTTTCCACGATGTTGATGAAAACAAAGGACCTATAGAGTGCTTTCCACGATGTTGATGAAAAGAAAGAGGGTTAGTAGAAGGCGCGGCGAGCAGGAAAGACTGCGAGGGACAATGGCGAACGACAACAGAGAGAGCCCGAAGTCCGAAGTCTGAGGTCTAAAACTCTCGAAATAGGCCCAAGCGGGGAGGTCGCGAGTCGGATAGTGCCGACGACCTTCTCCCCGCGTGACACACTTCCCCGTATCGGCCATCGGCAGCCTCCTCGGGGAAGATGAAGCGAAAATGAATGCAGGCACGAAAGGCAGAAATCGCCAATCACTCAATGCCCTGAGGGTCCCATGACCCAATGTCCTATCTGGGTTATACTGAACAAGGAGGAGATTCCGACGTCCTTGAAAGTTCCGATCCCGTTTTTGCGCGCCACTCTTGTCGCTACGTTGCTTGTATCCACCGCTCTCGGCCTGTACTCGCAGAACCCCACGGCTCCGCCCGACGATGTGGCTGCGCAAGCGCTGAAGTTCACGGCCATCTATAACGCCATCGAGGACCATTATGGCGAGCCTGTGGACCCGGACCACGCCATTTTCGATGGGGGGATTCGCGGCATGCTCTCGGCGCTCGATCCCTTCTGCGCCTTCCTGGACCGCGATCAATTTCAATTGATGCAGCAGCAGGCGCGGGGAGAGTCGATCGGATTTGGCTCCATCCTCTATGTCTCCGTGGGGAAAGTGGTCATCTTGCAGACGACGCAGGGTTCACCTTCGTTTCGAGCCGGGCTGGCGCCGGGAGATGAAATCGTTTCGCTCAACGGCCAACGGATCGACCGGCTGGACTTCCAATCGCTCATCGATCTGCTGAAGGCCGCTCGCTCCCGCCCCGTGCGCCTGGGGGTCATCCATCCCGGGCGGGACGTGCCGGAGGACTTCAACTTGCGCCCTGCGGAGGTCGCGCTGCCCTCTGTCGACAAGGCCTTCCTTTGGTCCCCAGGGATTGCCTACGTGCACATTTCCAGCTTTGAGGGGAAAACTCCGGAGGAAGTCGTTAAGGCGCTCGACGGCATGGACGCACCGCACCTGAAGGGAGTGCTCCTCGACCTCAGGGATAATCACGGCGGCATCGTGGATTCCGCCGCGGCGGTGGCCAGCCTTTTTCTGAAGCAAGGTGAATTGGTGGTGACGACGCGCGGCCGCGGCGTGAAAGAGAGTGTCTTCCGCGCCCCCCAAATGCCCCGGCACTTTGACCTGCCGGTGGTCACGCTGGTGAATGGTGAAACCGCCAGCGCCGCGGAAGTCGTGGCCGCCGCGCTCCAGGAGCACGACCGCGCAGTCATTGCCGGCCTCCCGACTTACGGTAAGGGCGTGGTGCAATCGGTGATGGAACTCAGCGAGCAGACCGGCTTGGCTTTGACCGCCGGACAGTACTTTACTCCCAGCGGACGATCCATTCAGCGCCCCCTGGCCGGCACCGCGCTCACTTTCGCTTCGCTCTCTCCCTCCGCCGTCAGCGGGGACAACGCGGCGAAGGCCGGCGGCGGTGACCCGGACGGACCCCGGGCCGCCACGTTCCACACCGACGACGGACGCCCCGTCACCGTTGGCGGGGGCATCACTCCCGATGTGCCGCTGGAGGCCCACCCGAACGACCCCTGGTTTGAATTCGTCACCCAACGCGGCTACGTGACGGGTTTTGCCGAGATTTATTTGACCACCCACGGGAAACTCACCGAACCCTTCGAAGTATCACCGGAAATGCTGGAGGACTTCAAAGCCAGCCTGGGACGCAACGGTGTGCGGGTCCCCGAGGAGTACTGGGCAAAGGATCAGGACAAGCTGGCGCTGCGGCTGCAAATAGAGCTTACTAGTCTAGTCTACGGGTTGGAACGGGGGGACGAGCTGGCGACCCGGGGCGACCCGCAAGTCCGCGAGGCCGCCGGCCTCTTCCCGCGCGTCGCACAAATTCTCCAGCGGCATTGATGCGTGGGGGCCGGAACACCCCGGCCTCGCCGGGCATTTGCGGGCAGAGTGCGGGCGTTACGAGTGGGACGGACGTGGTGAATCAGGCGGGGCCGTCATGGGAGTTCACGGCTTCGTGCGATTTGCGCCCGTAGACTTTCTCGTAGGCCTGGCAGAAAGGACATACGCTGCCCTCAACTTGCTTGACGAACCAGAAAACCACGCCTCGCTGCCGGCGGCGGGCCCGCGTGCAAACCGGGCATTCCACACAGCGCTGGGCCAAGGCGCGGTCGCGGTCAGTAACTTCTGTTTGGCTCATGGGAATTCGCCTCAGGCTGATTTCGGCGCGGCTGCCCGCAACATCGGTGGCACCGCAGCTAGCAAATGCGTGGCCAAGCGGAGTTCTACCTATGAGGGATAGCACGTACCGTTTACGTGCACCTGCAAGGTTAGGGCCTAACCTAAGGCGGTTGTACCGGCAAGAAGGCGCCTGCCATCAAGTTTGGATTTTTCGGTCTTGCAAAGCGAGGGCCAAACGTGTATACTACATTTGCTTGATCAGTTTTTGTGACCAAACGCCATGTTCGTCGGAGGCCGCAAAACCAGTGATTTTGCGGCTTTTTCTGTGTTTGGGGGGCGGTTGCGAGACGAGAACAAGTTAAACCTCAACAATCAAAGGAACAAGAAACAATATGGAAAGAGAACAAGGTGTCGTGAAGTGGTTCAACAACTCGAAGGGCTATGGATTCATCCAGCGCGCTTCCGGAGATGATGTCTTCGTCCATCACTCTGCCATCCAAGCCGAAGGATACCGATCGCTCGCCGAGGGCGAAGCGGTGGAGTTTGCTGTCACAAAGGGTCCCAAAGGTCTTCAAGCTGAGAGCGTCAAGAAGCTCTAAGAACCACCCCACAATTAGCGTGCTGCCCGCGCCTTGCTTTGTCGCAATGGCGCGGGCAGACATCCTTATCCCGGGAGGAAACCGTAATGCAAATCCAATATGTCGGATTTCAACTCAAAGCGCATGGTCGGGATTATACCTACCGGGTCATTGACAAGCAGACGGAAGACCGCGAGTTCATTTTCAGCATTTCGAACCGCGCCTTTGCGGAAAAGCAATTACCCTTTCAGGACGCGGCCGCCCTCTGCTATCAGAAGCTGCAAAAAGCCCTCGATCTCGAGACCGCCGAGAAGCCTCTACCGCGGCGTACAACCCTGTCTGACCAGGAACTCGACGTCTACCGCGAGTCACGCCGCCCTGCCCGTAAGCGCTCCTGGTAAAGCTCTGCATGACCCCCAAACAGCGAATGCTCGCTGCGATCGAGCACCGTAAATCCGACCGTTTGCCGGTGACCACACATCATCTCATGCAGTATTATCTAGATAAGTATGAAGGCGGAATTTCCAGCCAGGAATTCTTCGATCGCTACGGCCTGGACCCAATCACGTGGATCGTGAAACACAAACCCGCCCCTGACACAGGTGACTACTTCGATCCCATGCAGGGGGAGCCCGGATTTCTGGATGCGCGCCGCGTCTGGTCAGACCAATGGCGCACGGAGTGGCAGGACCTTCCACACGACAGTTACAAGACCCGGCGTTACCGTTTTGTAACACCCAAGGGCACGCTGTCCATGGTGACGCAATCGAATGATCAGACCACGTGGGTCAGCGAGCATCCCATCAAAAACAAGCGGGATATCGATTTGATCGGAGAATTCGTTACCGCGCCGTGGTGCGATGTTAAGGCAGTAAATCGAGCCGCCACTGAATATGGCGAGCGCGGCCTAGTGCGCAGCCACATTCCGTGCTTCGATGTGTACGGACAACCGGGCACGTGGCAAGACGCCTGCTGTCTCTACCCCACCGAGCAGCTCATCCTCGCTACCTACGACGATCCTGCCTGGGTGCATGAGTTTTTGCGCATCCTGCATCGGCGCAAGAAGGTTTATATCCAATCGATGGCGGGAGCAATGTTCGATCTGGTGGAACTGGGCGGCGGTTCAGCTTCGTCCACGGTCATTTCACCCAGACTTTTCCAGGAATACGTGGCGCCTTACGATGAGGAGCTGATCGCGCTCGCTCACCAAGCCGGGCAGCGTATCGTCTACCACACCTGTGGCGGTATGATGCCGATTCTCGAAAAGATCGCCGGCATGAAACCGGATGCCATGGAAACCTTCACCCCCGCAGCCATGGGCGGCGATGTCATCATGGCGGAGGCTAAGCGGCGCATTGGCGACCGCGTCTGCATTATCGGCGGCTTCGACCAGTTTCATGCTTTGATCGACTGCCCACCTGAGGCAACGCGCGCCGCCGTGCGGGAGTGCTTTGAAGCCGCAGGTACCGGGGGCGGCTATATTCTCTCACCCTCCGACCACTTCTTCGACGCCGACCCGCGCTTGATTCACGCGTATGCCGACGAAGCTCGCCAGTGTGTATATGCACTGTGAAGCACCCGACGAAGCGGGGGGAGCAGATCGTGCGCTGATGATTCCTTGCGGGCGCGGCCAGCAACGGAATCATTCTTACGGCGGTTCCTTGCTGGACGTCGATGGGTGGCGCCGGTTCTTATGACTTTGCAGGCCCCCGCGCCTTCGTGCCATGGGGAGCGGCTCTCAGGTACTGAACGGGCCAAGTGACGGGATACCCCAGGTCGCGTCCCGCTCGCAATGGCCAATAGGGATCACGCAGGAACTCGCGCGCGATGATGGCCACGTCTGCCTGGCCGGTACGGATGATGTGGTCCGCCTGCGATGGAGCTGTGATCATCCCCACCGCTCCGGTCAGGATATTCGCTTCGCGTCGGATTCTTTCAGCAAAGGGCGTTTGCTATCCCGGGCCCACTGGAATCTGGGCAGGGGGCACATTGCCGCCGGAGGAACAGTCGACCAAGTCCACCCCCGATTTTTTCAGGTGCTTGGCAAGCTCCACGGAATCGTCGAGAGTCCATCCACCCTCCACCCAATCGGAAGCCGAAGTCCGCACGAAGAGAGGCGCGCGCTCCGGCCACGGTCCGCGCACCGCGCGAACCACTTCGAGCAGAAGGCGGATACGATTCTCGAATGAGCCCCCGTACTCATCGGTGCGATGATTGGCAAGTGGCGAAAGGAACTCCGAGAGCAGATACCCGTGGGCGGCGTGAATCTCCAATACGCGGAATCCCGAATTAAGGGCGCGGCTGGCGGCTTCGGTAAATGCCCGGACAACAGCCTGAATTCCCTCGTTGGTCAGGGCCTGCGGAATCGGATAGTTATCGGCAAATGGGAGTGCGCTAGGCGCGACCACATTCTTCCAGCCGCCCGACTCCTCGGGCACGGCGCCGCTGCCGTCCCAGGGACGGTAGGTGCTAGCCTTCCGCCCGGCATGTGCCAATTGTATCCCGGCAATGCTGCCCTGGGAGTGAATGAACCGGGTAATTCGGGCGAGGAAATCAATATGGTCGTCACTCCAAATTCCCAGATCCTCCGGACTGATCCGCCCTTCCGGCGTAACGGCGGTGGCCTCCGTCATGACCAGGGCCGCGCCTCCCACAGCCCGGCTCCCCAAGTGAACCAGATGCCAGTCGTTGGCAAATCCATTCGTGCTGGAATACTCACACATCGGCGAAACGACGATGCGATTGGGAAGAGTCAGGTCTCGGATCGAGAGCGGATCGAACAGATTCGGCATGAAATTTGCTCCTCGTGGGTGTTTTCTCATCAGGCAGGCGGAGAGCCTGGCCCATCGCGGCTTTGCGAAGCTTCGCATCCCTGACGTGCGCCGTTTAACGCATTTTCGAGTTCAACTTCAGCATCTCTCCATCCACAGCAAACCTGCCGTATCCATGATGGTGGATGGTCTTTGGATTCTTTTGCGCAGGATCGCTCCAAGCCTTGATTACTTCGAGGACGAAGATACCGTACTTGTTGACAAAGCCGGTATCGGCCACCTTGCATTCGAGATTGGCGAAACACTCAACCACGAGAGGCGGAGCCACAAGCTCGGCTGGCACCGGGGTCAGACCGAATCTCTGGAACTTTTCCACGTTCCGGCCCGAGCAGTTGCCGACTCCCACAACTTTGGACGCCAGTTCCAGCGCCGGAACGGCGATCACGCACTCCTTCGTCGCCCGCAATGTGGCAAAGCTGTGATTCCTGTTGCTAACTACGCAGGCAACAAGCGGTGGCTCAAACTCGACCATCATATGCCAGGACAGCGTCATGATGTTGGCGTGGCCCTTGCGAGCGGTCGTCAGTAGGACCACAGGTCCCGGTTCGAGCAATTGGTAGACTTTCGATAGTGGGAGATTCTTCATCATTGTCGCACAGCCGCGTCTGGCTTGACCTCGATCGATGTGGCAACGCCGGCCACGCGCTGATACGACTGCTGCCGGTCGGTTTGCTCAATGGAAATTAGATGAATCAGCCGGGAAAGCGATGCGACCCGTATCTGAGAGTAAGCAGCGCAACCTGCGGCGATGCCCATCGAATTGCCCAAATCCCGATGTCGGGAAAACGGTGTTTCGCGGGTACCCAAGGGGTCACTGCGGCGACGCCGCGCCTGCCCGCAATCCAAAAGTCCTGGCCTCGCCCAACCGCCGAGCCGCTCAAGAAGTGACCTTATGCAATTCCGCTTGCGTGCGGCCCGGTCCATGTCGTATGGTTATAGCATTATGAAGACCATGCCGCGGTAGTCCCCAATGTGTGACATCTGAATCCGTAGAGCCCCGGTCCGGGCCGAAACCTGTACCCAACCCTATAACCAGGATTTTATGGCCACTGCCGTCACAACTCCTCCGTCGTCTTCATTCTGGGCATCGGTGCGCGAAGCGCTGCGTGGCTCGCACCAGGACTACACTACGGGCAGCCTGACGCGGGCAATTTTTCTTCTCGCTGTGCCCATGGTTCTGGAAATGTTCATGGAATCCCTCTTCGCCCTTGTGGACGTCTTCTGGGTCGCACGACTGGGGGCAGAGTCAGTAGTCACGGTGGGACTGATTGAGGCGATGCTCACCGTGATCTATGCGGTGGGAATGGGCCTAGGCCTGTCAGCCACAGCTATGGTGGCGCGGCGCGTGGGCGAGAAGGACCGCGAAGGAGCCGCCGTGGCGGGAGTGCAGGCCATCACCTTGGGATTGCTTGCGGGCCTCGCGATGGGCACTCCGTGCCTCTATTTCGCTCCGCACCTGCTCCGCCTGATGGGCGCTTCTCCGGCCGTACTGACCGTAGGGACTGGTTATGCGCGGATCGCCCTGGGCGGATGCAGCGTGGTGTTACTCCTGATTTTGAACAACGCGGTTTTCCGCGGCGCCGGTGACGCCGCCATTGCCATGCGCGTTCTATGGCTATCCAACTCCGTCAATCTGCTTCTCGACCCTTGCTTGATCTTTGGCCTGGGACCCTTCCCGCGCCTTGGGGTGACAGGCGCCGCCGTGGCCACCCTTACCGGGCGCAGCGTGGGAGTGGCGTATCAATTCTACCGGCTGTCCCGCGGCGGCGAGCACATCCGCATTCTGGCGCGGCAGGTACGTATCCAGGCAGAGGTGATGGTGCGGCTCCTCCGCGTGTCATTGACCGGCATCGCGCAAATGCTGGTTGCGCATATCGCCTGGATCAGCTTGATGCGGATTGTCAGCATGTTTGGCAACGCCGCCCTGGCGGGGTACACCATTGCCATCCGGATTATCATCTTCTTTATTTTGCCTGCGTGGGGATTGAGCGGCGCCGCTGCCACCCTGGTGGGCCAGAACCTCGGCGCCAAGCAACCGGAGCGCGCGGAGCTGTCCGTGTGGAAGACGGGTATCTATAACGCGCTGGTGATGGGGGGCGTGGGCGTGTTCTTCGTCGTGTTCGCCGGCCGTGTGCTCCGCCTCTTCACTCACGACCCTGAGGTTGGTTCCCTCGGCGCTGCCTGCTTGCGCATCGTCAGCATTGGCAACATCGGCTATGCCTACGAAATGGTGATGATGCAAGCCTTCAACGGCGCCGGAGACACCCTTACGCCCACGATCGTGAACTTCTTTGGCTTCATCGTGCTGGAAATTCCACTTGCCTATACGCTGGCCATTCCCCTGGGCATGCACTCAAATGGGGTCTACTGGGCCATCACTATTTCCGAATCCACGATTGCCGTTGCGATGGTCATCCTGTTTCGTCAAGGGCGGTGGAAAGCGAAGAAGATCTAGACGAGAGTCAGCTCGTTAAATGGGCTTTAAGGGAGTGCACATCGATTCGTTCCCGGATTGCCCCCGCTCCCGGCGATCTTTCCATTATGTGCGGGCTGGGGGGGCTTCTAGCTCGGACTTCTTACAATGGGTTTGGAAGCGCAAGGCAATGGCGCTGAGCTAAACCTCCGCGCCACGCCAAGGCGGTCTGCGCCCGCGACATTTCAACAGGGCATCAACGTCGACAAGGAATCAGGGCTGAGGCTGGGCGCTGACGGCTTTCTTCCGGCGTTTGGCAGGGAGAGGTTTGGGCGGGGGAGCTTCATCGGAAAGCTCAACCACCATAATCTTGGTGGCAAATTTCTTCGCTCCATGCAGGTGGAAATCAATCGAGGTACGTTCGGCATCCGACTGGGTTACTACGCCCAGTCCGTACTGAAAGTGTCTGATGCACTGCCCTTCCGGGATTGAATGCATAAAAGCCTCCTTCTTGACAAGAAGATCGTTAAACTGGGACCTGCGCATCCCTTAATACGCGCGAACACCCGCCGATCTTCGTGGCAAGGAGATCGTATTCCCCGGCACTAGACGGCAACGGAGTGTACCCGGCGCAGATTCTGAACATTCTCCACGGCGCACTTCACCACGTGTGTGAGTTCGTCAACAGAGAGGGGAGGCACAATGAAATCAAACGCGCCCCCTTCCATGGTATCCACGTAAAGGCTGACATCAACCAGGCGCGATACCACGATGACCTTCACGGATTTACAGGCACTGCGCGCCTGCTTCACGACGTCTGCCCACGTGCCATCGGGCAGCGCGGCCTCGCAAAAGACCAAGTGGGGAGGATCCGGACTTTGCAGCAAGGGCCCGATTTCCTGGACGGTCGCGAGCCAGCGGACTTGGATCGATTGGCCCTCCAGAGCCTGCTTTAGCAGAGCCATCGACGTCCCCGCTCTGTGGAGCAGGATCGCGGTAACCTCTTCCTTGCCAGGATCATTCCCGTGTTCCGGCAGCCCACGCCAGGCTAGGGCCGAGGGCGCGACCGAAGGCACCTTTAGAGATTCAGATGAAAACTCCGGCAGATCTTTGTGCCCGAACGTCTTTTGGGGTGGGTAGTGGTGCGCCAGATACTCACGAATGTCCTGCTCGCTGATGCGCAGGTTGAGTTCTGCGCAGCAAGCTGCCGATTCGCGGCCCAATTCCTGCTCCAATCGCTCAAAACAAATGCCCGGGCCGTCCTGGAGTTTTAACGCAGCCCAAAGATTCGTATCGGAATGAATTTTGACCGTGAATTCGCGTGGTTCGCGGGTCGCATCAAGGACCTGAAAGTTGTAGATCCGAGAATTCATGGCCACCTTGAATCCGGTGTACTGAATATACATGCTGCCACTTTCTTGCTGCCTGTGGGCGCTGACCCTAAAAGCGAAAGCTGACTATAGGGTCGGCTCGCCCATTGCGTCACTTCCCATACGGCGCGTCGGCCACTGGACGGCCCTTGCGGTGTCGCTTTGATTGGCTGCGGCGATAACTGGTCCCGGCGTTTTGCCCATCAACACCTTCCGCAATTCTCGCGTCTTCGTTCGTAGGAGAGCTTTGCGATTCCGCTGCCGCCCGAATCTGGCCTTGTCACCGTTCCTTTGAGACATGGTTCCCTCCTCGGCAAGCGCTGGAGACGTGGGGTAGCCAGATGCGCACCCACCTGGGCTTCAGTCCTCCGGCTGCTCGACGATTCTTTGTTGCAGACCTTGCTGGAAAAGCTCGCCTTCGACCAGCAGGGTATCCGGCAGACTCGCGCCCGCCCTAATCAGGGTCGCGCCAATATTGACTGTCTCCGCCATAAGCCACCCACAAGTTGGAAGTTGAGATCACCAGCCCACGCGCACGTTCAGAGTGATACGCTTCCTGGGGTCCGACCGGTAATCGAGGGGATGGAAAGCATCGGCCTGGACCTTAATGCCGCCAGGGAGACCATAAATGCGCCGACGCTGAACCATTCCAAACCCAAGAAAAGCCGGTGAGTCAACGGAACGGGCACCGCGGGGTTGAAAAGCAAGGCGAGAGCAATAAAGCCCATCCCCCACACGTACTTGCCGATGCGCATCGCCTGCACGGCGACCACAAGAGCGGCCACACAAACTTCTATCTCCAACGCAGTCCGGTAACCGGCAGATGAGCTCATTAGCAAACCCAGGAGCAGCGCCAGGATGGAAGACCATTTCACGAATCTTGTGAACATTGAATGCCTCTTTCTTTCTGCTCTTCGCCGGACAGGCACAACCAGAACGTTCGGCGTCACGAGTTCCTCTTGCCCAGCTCTCTTTTGGCGTCCGGTGCCCGGCACGCAGCACGAGAGTGGGATGACGTCCGACAAGCCGCCCTTCCGCGGGGCAGTTTCAGATAACCTGAA
This sequence comes from Terriglobia bacterium, assembly GCA_050010335.1. GTDB lineage: Bacteria > Acidobacteriota > Terriglobia > UBA7540 > UBA7540 > Bog-366. The sequence goes on along the minus strand of JBEKLF010000189.1, from coordinate 4,859 downwards.
GCACTTCAGATGACCTGGAAGGAGAGGGCAGGGGCTCAACTTCTTAACTATTCTAGGTGAATTAACTTGAATTGTCAACTGAAATCTGCCACAGTCACCAGTAGCTTTAATACCAGTAGTTAAGTTCAGGAGAACCCCAATGGACCTAGCTCTCGTCCTCCGGCAGCGCCTCGAACAGTTGGACCTGGAACAACGGAGTCTGGCGGCGGCTGCGCAAGTCACGGAATCCTACATCTCGCAACTGCTCTCCGGAAGAAAGGTCCCACCCGCACCTGCCCGGACAGATATTTATGACAAGTTTGAACCTTTGCTGAAGTTCCCCAAAGGCGAACTGGCGCGCATGGCAGAACTCCAGCGCCAGGAAGAAATAAAGCGAAAGCTGATAGCTTCGCCCGCACCGCTGTTCGAAGAGGTTCGGGAATTAGTCCTGAGTAAATGCCTCCCGGATAAAAGGAAGCAGGTACGCATCATCTTTGAACAGCAACCCTTCGGCGAACTTGAGCGCTTGGTAACGCAGAAACTTGTGGAGGTGGTGAAGGGAATTGCCAGGAAAGAGCTGGCGAACGCAAATTGGTTGCAGCAGGTCGCTCGACTCAGTCATGGAAGCTACGAGCAAATGCGCGTTACCATTCTGGAGTTTCTGGATGAGGATGTCTTCAACCTGTCGCCATCGCACTGTGTGGCCTTTTTGCAGCCGCTCATTCAATCGTGGGATATCGACCTTACGACCTTTGGCATGGACATTGTCCTGAACCACCGTGTGGCCCCGGGGCAATCGAAGAAATTCGAGTATGTGGAAAGGGAACCGGAGACGACTGCCCAGGAAGAACCGGGGCTCACCGCTTTCCTTCAAAACGCTTCCCTGAGCCGCGATGCGACCACGGAAGAGATCGAATTTCTGCGCAAGCTGCGCTTCAATGGGAAAAGGCCTACGGCGCTCTATTACTACCGTGAAATCCAGAACCTGAGGGACCCGCTTCACTTCCAGGCTGCCTGACTGGCTGTGCCGTGTGCGGGGGAGCTGCGGCGCAAGTGGGCGCAGGGCTAGCAAATCCCCCGCGGAAGGTTCGTGCCGCCGCGCTCCGGCCAAGATCCCCAGCCGCAGGTTCTGCACTTCTGCTTTCCCTTCTTCGAACAATTGTGGATAATGTCCCGGCTGGCGCTTGTGATTGCCAGTTTAGCGTCTAACTTAGAAGATGAGGTTCTTATGGGTAACCCTACTCAGCCGCAAACGTTCGTGCAAAAGCGTGTTGCATCCATCGACGCCTTGCGCGGGTTCGACATGTTTTGGATCGCGGGGGGAGAAAGAATCATTCACGCGATTTACCAGGTGTGGCCGTCGGCGACCACCAAGGCGCTCGATGCCCAATTCGAGCACGTGCCTTGGGCGGGCTTTCACTTCTATGACCTGATTTTTGCCCTCTTCGTGTTCATGGTAGGTGTGGTACTGCCCTTTTCACTCACGAGGCGCATGGAAGAAGGAGCTCATCGCGGGCAGCTTTACCGCCACATCATCCAGCGCTTCCTGATACTCTTTCTATTCGGCCTGATCTACAATAATCTGCTCGACTTCGACACACACACCCTGCGCATTCCCGGCGTTCTGCAACGCATCGCCATTTGCTACTTGATTGCGGCGCTGGTGATGATGAACACCAGCATTCGCGGCCAGGCGATTGTGGCGGGCAGCATTTTGATCGTCTACTGGCTGGTCATGAAATTGGTCCCCGTCCCCGGCGTGGGAATTCCCATGCTCACCCCGGAACATAACCTGGCGGGTTATCTGGATCTCCGCTTCATTCCCTTTAAGCTCTGTTGCTACACCTTCGGCGACAATGAAGGTATCATTTCAAACTTCCCGGCAATCTCCACCTGCCTGCTCGGCGTGCTGGCCGGTCATTGGCTGCGTTCCGGCAAATACACTCCGAATAAGAAGGTGCTGGGACTGGCAGCGGCAGGTGTCGCGAGCTTGTTCGTAGCCTGGGTGTGGAGCTTCAACTTCCCCATCATCAAAAATATCTGGTCGAGCACCTTTGTACTTTGGGCCGGCGGCTGGAGCATGTTGCTGCTCTCGCTCTTCTATTGGATCATCGACGTCCGGGGTTACCAGCGCTGGTCGTTTTACTTCAAAGTGATCGGCATGAACTCCATCACGATCTATTTGTTGGATCGGTTCTTCGATTTTGGGACCATCACCCAAGTTTTCCTCCACGGCATCATGCCCGTTTTTGGGCACCTCCAGCCCCTGATCTGGAGCTGTGCTGTAATTTTCACGGGCTGGCTCTTATTGTATTTTCTCTATCGGCAGAAGATTTTCCTGCGCGTGTGACAAACGATCAAGATGGCGTAGCGCGGACCGCCGTTTTTGCGGTCCGCGGCTCTTCTCCTGCAAATACGCGAATCGCCGATGGGGGCGCCTACCCCAAGTTTGGGCGTATGACAGTCGATGAGCTAAAGAGCGAATATACTGATATCGATCGCCACGCCATTGAATCCATTTATCGAGAGGCGCAGAAATATATTCCGAAGCTTCACCACGATTGGAGCGACCTTGCAGAGTTCGTACAAAACCTTAGAGGTAGAAAGCAACGCTTCTTGGAGTCTCAGGTTGACGCGCTGCAAAGTAAAGCCAATGACGCCAAGCAAGAACTATTGGCGTTGCAGGCCCGGGAGGACACCGAAATCGGTACGCTTGTGAAGTCCCGTGCATTTGTTAAGGCGCTTGAGTTACGCGCTGACCTTCAGGAGAAACTGAAGATGCTCGGGAGCCTGGAGCAGGATTTGCAGGACCTACGAGATTTGAAGGCGAATATTGCAAAGGTAGAGAAGCAGTTGGAAGAAACCAAGGAGCAGATTGAAAACGGGAAAGCGTTATTACGCGATAGAGTAAGTGTTTTTAATAAATACTTCTCCGAGTTGTCAAAGGTACTGTATGGCGAGCAGTATCTATTGCATTTTGACGAGACCGAGCGAGGGTCACTTGCCTTCCAGCTAACTGCAGTGGGGTCAAACGTTGGAGCTGGGAAAAAAGTGTCACAGACCGCCGCTTTCGATGTCGCATACATAGAATTCTTACGTGACACCGGAATCAATTTTCCAAGGTTTGTTTGCCATGATGGGCTGGAAACCATTCATGGAAACCAGTTGTCTGCGCTGCTGGTTGCGGCCGACCAATTGAACGGTCAGTTGGTCGTAGCCACGTTGCGTGACAAGCTGCCGCCAATGCCCGATGGGTTTCTTGAGAGGAATACCGTCCTAGAATTGGCACAGGACGACAAGCTATTCCAACTGTAGCGGGCAGAGCTACTCCGCCCCGACCGAAATCACTCCCCGACTTTTTCCCAGGAGGGGCGAGAACGGCGTCAGGCAGGCTGGAGCAGACTCCTGCCCTTGTGAGTCTGCGAGCTCCCGCAGGTACTTCTCAGAAATTGAACTCAGCCCATCCGGTCCATGCGCAGAATGGACGCGCCCTCCAAATAACAAAACATCAAGCTCGACCATGGCCAATCCCCGGGGGGAACTCATCCGTCCGGGCGTCATCGGGCTTCTACTCCAATTTCTGCCGCAGCTCGTCAAGCCAATGTAGCGCGGGCCTGTCCTGTAGGTCCGCGGCCCTTCCCGATCAACAACGAAAAGCCGCGGACCTACAGGACAGGTCCGCGCTATGGTGGCGATAGCGGTCCAAAAGGAATTGTCACGTGCGGCAATAGGTGCTGGTGGTGATGAATTGAAGTTCACCGGGGCTGTAGACACGATAGTAAAAGGGCATGGCGCAGGAGAGTATACTCGCGGCGGCGTGGGCCCGGGTCCCTTGGGGAGATCGCAGACGCCAAAAAGCGGGCGTCTGCGCCAGCCGGCGTTGATCCAGAGCGTGACTCGTCAGGAAGTTGACTCATGGTTATGAGTCAAATATACTCAACATATGGCTAAACGACTGCAAGTCATCCTCAAGGACCCTGAATACCGGGAGGTTAAGCGTGCCGCACGCTCGCGGCAAATGTCGATTGCCGAATGGGTGCGGCAGGCGCTCGAACAGGCCCATCGCCGCGAGCCTGTGGGTAGCGCCGGCAAGAAGCTCGAAGCCATCCGCGCTGCAGCGCGCGGGAATTATCCCACGGCTGACATCGACCGCATGCTGGCGGAGATCGAGGTGGGATACGGATCGGACGCGCATCCGTGATTCTGGTCGATTCGAACATCCCCATGTATCTGGTGGGCTCGCCTCACCCCCACAAGAGCGACGCTCAGCGCTTGCTCGAGCAACTGGTCAATAGTCGCCAGCGCCTCGTCACCGACGCCGAGGTACTGCAAGAGATCTTGCATCGCTACGTCGCCATTGACCGCCGAGATGCCATCCAACCGGCATTCGACGCTCTGCTGGGCGTCGTCGATCAAGTGCTTGACGTCACGCGGACCGCCGTCGAGCGTGCCAAGGAGATTGTCCTCGGCCATCCGCGCCTCTCGGCACGCGATGCCGTCCACCTCGCTGTCATGGAACAACATGGAATCGGTCAAATCCTGAGCTTTGACTCGGATTTTGACGGCTTCCCGGGTATTGCACGGCTGTCGTAACTTGACGTCGATATCGAGACTGCAGGGCAAATACTTGGCATACATCGCCGGCTGGCGCAGGCCCACGGGTCCCTTGGGGAGATCGCAGACGCCAAAAAGCGGGGGTCTGCGCCAGTCGGCGGGTGTAGCGCGGGCAGGATGCCCACGCCCCAGCGGGCGGGACGCCTGATTGGATAACGGCATCGGCTCCAATCCGGTAGACTTGGAAGTGCTCAACGACCAAGGCGAGCCGGGAAAGGAGCCGAAGCCATGCAGCATTTTATCGGATGTGACGTGCACACGCGCAA
>JBEKLF010000188.1:0-16962 GCA_050010335.1 Terriglobia bacterium | reverse complement strand
CATGTCAGAGGGAATATCAGGAATCTCGCCGGCCATCGTAGGTCCTCCCTGCCCTGGGTGGGCATAAGACCGACGCTACCACGATGGCATACTTGAGTTAAGCAGGCTTACCGAAAGGACACTAAAGTTCAAGCCGGCCCACACCAGCTTGGCCCAGACATCATCGGCGATCACACGGGGATTCGGACCAATTTGTGCTAGCAGTGATTTCGGCGTCATGAAGCTCCGCTGGGGATCCAACCGCCGCGGGATCAGTTCCCAATCCTGAAGGTCACGAAAGAAAGTGCGAAGGATCGAGAGCCGAGCAGCTTTGGTAGCGGGTCCCAAGGGCTTACCCCGATTCTTCGCCATACTGACTTCCTCAGTCCAGTCGCCACATCTCATCCTCACCAACATTGCCACGCAACGTGCCGCCAAGTCCCGGTTCCAGTGGGCAGGCGACGTTATCGTCGGGTGCTCGTGTGCCAACCACCGCCCGACATTCAGAAGGAAGTAGTAGCTCTTTCGCCGATGACGGGGCGAGAGCGTAGAGGTATCGAGCCAGTGCCGACAAAGGCGCACCCATTCCGGGGGTACGTTCTTTTCTAATGTGGGTTCCCCACACTTCCAGGAAATCTGCCTCCGAATGGGGAGCGGGTCACGAATAATTCCAAGCCGTGCCATAACGCGTGATAGCGCCACCAGGCAGCTGGTGCTGTAGGTCGCCGTTCGGTTCCGTTCCACAATCTGGAGAGTCTCGAGCCTAAGGTCTTCCAGACGAGGGCTGCGGTTGGTTAGCAGGGCTTCGCAGACCGTTCTTTTCATATATTGCTTAACGGTCATCTCTGCGTAACCCCAGTCTGCAAGCAGAACTCGAACCCGCTCCAACGCAGCCTCGACAAGGTCAGGCCCAAACACCTTCCGTGCAAGGACGACATAGACGATGTGACTCCCGCCGACCTTGTCCAGTTGATTGAATTCGCAGAGAAGGTAGGCGAGCGCGATAATGTGGTGCTGGCCCTCGCGACGCTGATTGATCGTTTCAATCCACTGCTCTGGCGTCCAGCCCCAGAAGGCACGCTGACGACGGTTCATTTCACGCATTAGGTAAAGAACCAGATACGACTTTCCGTAATGCGTAGGCTTCGTGTGATCCAGCACGTCATTTATAGGTTCAATTAGGCGGCGGAGAGGCGGCTCCAGCCTTGCCAGTCTCTTTACCGTCCTCAAATGGCGAGGGTCCGCATACGGTCTGAGAGCCGTTCGTTCCAAAGACGTAAGAGCAGGATTTAGATCATAGCGGTTGGAATCTACTGGCCACGACCACTCCTGCTTCGGGCTTTGCCCGCCGCGCGACTGCCGAATTTTCATGAGAGTCTCTCAGCCGTCAGACTGGCACGGCGGGAATGAATTTCGGCCATACCAGACCGCAGTTTCGCCGCGAGGTCTCGCCCGCTCAAGTGAATATATAGAAGTGTCGTTTGGACGCTCCGGTGGCCGGCAAACATGGCGATCTCGTGTATGTCCCAGCCAGCACGCGCCAAATCGGTTAGGCTCAGATGGCGGGGGGTGTGGGTCTTGAACGACTGAACGCCCGATGCATCCGCGAGGCTCGCGATTACTTTTGACCAAGTCCAGATCGATATCGGCTGGCGTCGATTACGCCGAGATTCCGACAGGAAGAGCCGGCCGCGGTCCCGGCTCAATTGCCGACGATGTCCGAGGTACTGGCGATAAAGCTCGCCCGTGGGCTCGGAGTAAGGGACCACTCGCTCGCGCCGACCTTTTGTGTTCTCAGCTCGAATGCGGACTAACCGATATGCTGGGTCAAAATCGTCTGTATGGAGTCCGCAAAGCTCTTCGCGGCGCAGCGCACAATCATATGCCAAGGCTAGCATCACACGATTCCGGAAAGGCGCAGATCGGGCAACATCGAGGATGGCAAGCCACTGCTCATCGGTGGGAACCCATGGCAACTTGCGGTGACGGGGTATGAGGCCCCGGACGCCACGTCCCCCACTGCTAATCATGCTTAGGCGGACAGGGTTACGGGCACAGACTTGTTCCTCGACCAGGTAGTCATGAAAGAGTCGGATCACCGTGACTCGCTGCTGCAAGGTGGAATTCGAAACAGTCCTTTCAGTTCCACTTTCTTCACAGTCGGTGCCTGCAGCACCCACTGGAAGAAGATGGCGGACGTATGCGGCAACGTCGTGCCGCGTCGCAGATTCTGGCTTAAGTCCCCTGCCGTCGAGGAAGAGCAAATACGTCTCGAGACCCCACCCGTAGGCCGCGACAGTATTCGCCGCCAATCCACGATTGGATTGCCACGTCAGCCACGCCTTTGCATAGGCGTTCGTAAACACCCGACCAAATCTCTCAAATCGCACCTTGGCCTCAGCCATTGCACCTCCTTGGAAAGGGAATCACTCATGTTCTCACACAAGCAGGGAATCGATTGGCCTCTCCATACGGCTGCCGCACCACATATTCCATGTAATGCACCGACCCGGCATGTTTTCGCCAAAAGCGGGACGCGCTCGTGCAGTTGCGGGTGAAGGAACTTGAGGGCAGCGGTCAGAAGCCCGTGCAGGTATCCGAGAGTCATCTGTATTACGGGTTCAAGCCGCAGCCAGACGTCATCTACCGGGACGACTACCGCGAAGCGAAGAAAGGCGAATGCGCGGCGACTGTGGCAGCGGTCATGGCGGAAGGAAAAAACGTCGGCAGCACACTCCATGTTTGCACTGACAAGCAATGCAAAGTCCATCATCCGCGTGTGACGATCAGCCCAGAAGAGCGTGAACAGCGGCGGAAGCAGGCCGAGGCTGTCCGCGTCCAACTGGAATACCGAAAGCGGTTGCTAAGCGAAATTTACAAGCGAGTGCCCGCCGAACTTACCCGCCACGAGGTCGATTTTGTGGCGCTCCGGTACTTCGAGCAATTGGGCCACGACAGCCAACACCGCATATTCAAATTCTTCGAATGGGAAGAAACCAAACCAAAGGCCAACGGCGGGTGCGTGGATTACCCGAAACTGGCCAGCGGAAAACTCGAAAAGATGACCACGGCAGAAATCGGGAAGTTCCTAATCGTGTGCGCACTTGCCTCAGACCTCTACTGCCCGACGTATGTTGGTGGTGGAATGCACACGCGGGATTCCAATCTCGCACGCGAGGCGGCCCACTACAAAGTCAATGCCGAGCGAATTTTGCATGAACTGAAAGAGAAGCCCGCCTCCAAGACCGGCAAAAACTCGCTTACCTCTGCAAAAGCAAAACCGGGCACCAAAAAGAAGTAACCACCTCTGGGCAGAGCGGCAATCGCCGCTCTGCCCTCGCTCCCATCCACAATCCTACGGCGAAGGTCTGTTTCCGTGACCCGCCCTCCCACCCTCGATGTCGCCGGTCCTCGTGCCCGACGACAGGCGCACGCTTAACCCGAAAAATGTCGCATAATCAATGGGACGCACTCTATTCTTGCTCTGAGGAGTTGGGAAATGTTGGATACATCAGTGTTGTCCTCGGCGGCCACCCAATTGATGAGCGGCGATCAGGTCGAGGTGGAGGGCCAACGGTTGCGTGTCCGTCGCACCAGCAGTGGGCGGTTCAGAACTGTAAACATCGTGATGGGAGGTCACGAATTTGCGGCCATTGAGCAAAACCCCGACAAGCCCAGCCAGTGGGGGCAACTCGCCCGATCAGGCCACCATGTCGTCCAGTTTAAGGATTGTGCTAGCAACAGGTTTATCGCGGTCGCGGTGGACGGGAAAGTTACGGAGTATGGAGCCAAAAGGAATTCGGGTCAGCACTCGACCCCAACAGCCTAAATGGCCATCGTTGTGCGCCGGGAGAATGTCGTCAGGGCGTTTCGGGCATTGCTGCTGGGCCAAAACTTCGGCAAAATAATGGTGCGAGACGCACGACAAGGTTGAGGGCTCCCGATTCTGATGGTGCCGCCGAACGAACAAAAGGATTTTGAAGACCTAGAGGCGAGCCAGCTCTTCTGCTCGACCTGCAAACGCGCCATGCCAGTGCGAAAGCGTCTTTTCCTGGTGCTGCTCGATAAAGAAATTTTCGACTACATCTGCACTCGGTGTGGCTCGGTGGTGGGGAAGAAGGAGCAGCCGTGGCGGAGACCGGCTCAATGGTCGAGAATCTGAGGGACAGCCATGAGCCCGCCAAAGATCGTGACTTAGTCTTCGCCCGTTATGGTAGCGGTTTCCTTTTCCCGCTGCGCCGCAATGTCCCGAAGGAATGGCTGTAAGGCCTCCTCCACCAGGGCGTGTTCAACACGCTCAAGCCCGGGCAAATGGGAGTCCTCTGAGACGACGGTCCCTTTACCTTTTCTGCGGTGTACGGTGTAATTCGCGTTGTATCATACCGCAATATGAGGGTGATCGCATGGTTGGCTACCCCCTCCGGCGCTCGCCTCATTCCCCTCCTGGTTCAGGAGTGGGCCGGGAGGCGGTCGAGCAAGCTACAACAACCTAAAGTCTTGGTCTACCAATCTACCGCCACGTCTCATGCGTAAACCATGTGATTCGTCAGAATATTCGCCTTCAAATCTCGCGAGCCGTTCGTCTTGCCACGCGGCGCGCAATTCCTGTGCGCGACGAATGACCTCTTGAGTGACGGCATCTGCTGTCGGTAATGAACTTGCACGTGAGGGCTCCAAGTCCGTTGTGATTCCTAGTTCCTCCAACCGCTGGAAAAGCGGTCGCAGCGCCCGGTCTTCATCGCGGAAGAAGATGCTCCCGCGAATGCGGACGAACTGCCAACCCAACCGTTCGAGAATTGCCTGGCGCCCCATGTCCTCTTGGAGTTTTTCCGGGCCATGAATACTTTCCCCATCGCACTCAACGGCCAGCCTCTTTCCGCCGCCTGTGACAACCAAGTCGATTCGGAACCCGCCGACTCTATATTGTGGAAAAACGCGGAAGTTGGACTCCAGCAACCGCCGCAATACTCGGCCTTCAAACTCTTTGGATCGCGCGTCGACTTGAGGCAACAGACGCTCCAACTCTCGCTCCCATGCTATGGGGTCGATGGCGTGTTCAATGAGACGTCGTCGGTAGTCTCCAGGCTTAAGGTCGATCTCGTGATTGAGACTGTGGACCACCCACATCTGGTCGCGCGCGCGGCTGGCGGCCACGTTGAAGCGCTTTTTGAAGATCTTCTTTGGCCCTTCCTGGCGCATAGGTAATGGCGGGTCGGCTGGGGGCGCGTCCACCATGGACAAAAACATCACGTCCCGCTCGTCGCCTTGGAATTGCGCTGGATCTCCGCAGAGAATCTGGCGGCGTTTGTATTCGGCAGGTTCTAGTCGTTGACGAAGAATCCCGTCCACCTTCATTGCTTGCTGAGCACCGACCAATGACACCACACCAAATGACGTAGGCTTGTCGGCATCATTCGCGGTGTATTCGGGTTGCTCGATGGCAGCGCAAATCAAAGATGCAATGACTTCGGCCTCGGAGTCATTTACGCCATCGTTCCCGCCGCGACCGCCTTCAATGCGGTAAGGCAACACATGCGGATAAAGTGTGATGGCAGAAGCTTCCCGGAGCGGTTTGATATCGCCTTTGTAAGAAAGCGTGTTACTAAATGCGATGATATTCGGGGCGCAGCGGAAGTGTTCAACAAGACGGATAACACCGCCAAAAGCAATTTGGGCAAACTCATAAACGGAGAATTCGCCGTCGTAGAGCTCCATGTGGGGAATTCCCTGCAGGTGGACTTGAATCAGCTTTTGCACCTGTTCCATCTCAACGCCAACGGCCACAGGCGTTACCTGCTCGTCGTCACCAACGATGATCGTCTGGTGTCCGAGGTATAGAGCGAACATCGCAGTGGGGTCGCATTGGCTTGCTTCGTCAATGATGACAACATCAAAGCGGGCTGTGCGCGGGTCAAAAGTCTCTGCGACTTCGTTCAGCGGCATGATCCAGACGGGCACTGCACCCTTGGCTACGGTCATCTCTCTTCTTGCTCCTGCTCGCATCGCGGCGTCTTGCACGCCCTTGCCTGACTTGGTGAGCTTCTTGCGCATCGCCGCATACGCCCCGAGAGCCTGCTTTTGTTCGTGGTGCGTTTGGCGAATCAGGCTCGCCCACGTCATCTTCTCGACCAATTGCGATGTGATGTCGAGGAGTTCGAGGCCGAGTCGTTCTATTCGTTGCTGAAGCTCGTCGAGCGATACATTTGCCCGACGTTCTAATTCGTCATGCAGTTGTCGCCACTCCCACGCGACGAGCGGATCACCCGGTGGCTCGGGCATTGAGTGAAGTGGATGCCGGTTCTGAATGGCGGAAGCCCAGGCTGGGGCGGCGCGCCCTAATCGATCAAGCAAGTTTTGCCGCGAGGCCAATTCCGGCTCGAGGTTCTTCAATCGAACCAACTCGTTGTAAGCCTCACGATAGGATGTAGGCACAGCATCGAGGAGCGATTGCCGCAGTCGCTGAGTAACCGCCGCGTCGGGTTTGTTGGTTCGTGCCACGAGAGAGGACCACTCGCTGCGCGCTTGCATAAGGTGCCTTAGACGCAACCACCCTGCACGTGCTTTTAGAATCTGCTCCAAATCACCCAGCACTGCATTACGAAGACGGCGGAGTTGCGCGTTCGAGCCAGTTTCTGGCGGTATAGATTCGTAATAGGTCGACCACTTAAAACCCAACCGGTGAAACTCCCCTTCCAATGTGAGCCACGTCGAAGCGTGCCATTCTATACAGGCCTGAATGAGAGAGATAAATTGGCGACAAACCTGCTCTGGTCTTTCCCCTAGCTCTGACGATGCTGGACCACCTTGCGCGGCGATCTGCCGTTCCCAACGTTCGACGAGTTCTTGCCGCACAATCTGGATTCGGAGCAACGCGCGAACGGCACGAAAATGCGTTGGCTCATTCAGCATCGGGCTACGATTTCCAATTCGCACAGCGCCTGTTAGCTGGTGATAGGCGGGCTTGGTCAGCCTTGTCACCAATCCAAACGATTTTCCATTCTCAATGTGCTGAATAATCTCCTCAACAATGGGCAGCAATTCGTGGGGCGGTCGTTGGTCGTTGACCTGTGGCCCGTGCGCCATCACCAGCACCTGGCACTCCTGCACTACCTTCCAAGCCGACTCGATCAAATCAGCCAACGAAATCCAAACTTGCATTGCTTCTTTTCCGTCACGACCCGCCTGCACTGCTTCCAACTGCCAGGGAGTGCAGATTCGCAAATACTCTATGGCCTTGATTGCGAGCGCCAACATGCGATCGAATTCAGCCAAGTCTTGAGGACCGCCTGCTCCGTCCCACAGCTCTTCGCGGTAACAAAGATTTTGCACTCCCAGCGCGGCAATTTCTTCGACCACCTCGCTGAACTCTTTGGGCGTGGGAAGCCTCACCACGTCAGGACGGCCGGCATTCAATTCACGTTCGTCTTCAAGGCTGACGCGGGCGTTTGTTTGGTAAAGGGTCACAATCTCTGCGTGGGAAAGTGGGGCGGGTTCTCCCAGATTCACGGGGCTCGGAACCCAGTCGTTCGAAGTAACGCCTTGCTTCACACGCTTTGCAGCGTCAGTCGGGCGAATGTCTTTCCCACCAAATACAACGCCGCGAATTTCATCCTGTCGAGCATCGAGCAGTCGGATTCTTGTTTCACGAAGTTCCTCGATGATTCGCTTACGTTCTTGCTTCAAACGCCCGGCCTCGCGGTCCAATTCTTGGTCGTCCTGGGACAGCCGCACAGCGATTTGTCGAACAGACTGCTCAAGGTCGTCCTGACTTTGTTTGTCATTCTGGAGGACGCTGATGCAAAGCGGTTGAAGTGCTTCAACCACCTTTTCCCTAAGGACGCGGAGCGCTTTCGGCGTGTGCGCGGTGACGAGGACACGTTTGCCGTTGGCGAGCAAATGCCCAAGCAGATTGGCGATCGTGTGAGTTTTACCCGTACCTGGAGGCCCTTGAACCAGGACACAGTCACGTCGAGCGAGTTGCCGCGCGATTTCTAGCTGTTCCTTGTTGGCAGGTTTGCTTAGGAGAACGTCCTCGTTTTCGTTGCCGAAGGATACCGAAGCCGAATCTTCTTGCGGAACGCTCAGAGTACCCCCAGCCAAACCAACGATTTGAAGAAGAGCGGCGGGGAAATCGGTGCGCTTGGCGATGTCCTCCAAAACAAGTTCAAAGACGGCCCCCGGCCCTGACCGACGTTGGCGGATGAAGATCACCGGATCACGGCGAATCGTTGGCCCTGCGCTTTTCGGTTGGTTCGCCGGAATCCCCTCATTGGTTTTCAGTTGCCATAGCCGGAACGCTGCCAAACCTTCGTATGCCTTTCCTTCTGTCTTCGACTCGGCGGCCTCATTGCGGAGTGCCCTGACATCGCCCCCACGCCTAGCGATTTCTCTCTCGTATTCCAAAGCAGCATTGGTCATATTCGGAGGGTTGGTGACCGTATTATCCTTTTGCGCTGGCGGAGGAGGCGCAGCGGAGGCCGCTAACTGCGGTTTGACAGGGGGATGTCCTGGCGCGTCCGTTGTGTCAGACAGCATCTGACCCTTGGTTGGAAACACGCCCTGAACTAGGCGTTGGAAAAATCCTTCAGTGTCTTTCCCGCCGAGCGGGGACAGTTCAGTCTTCTTCAACTCGTCTGCGCAGAGAGCAATCTGTCGGGTATTCGCCTCTGGCAGCGCCCGAAGAAATTCCAAGTAAAGCTCAGGCATCTGGTCGCGCTTGCGGAAGACAAATTGAGGATGCCTTTTCTCCGGGCGGAACTCCAACTCCAGTTTTTGAAGGAGCGCTGGATGGTTGAAACATCCGCCATCGTCCGGGCAATTCAGAAGCCCGTCACCAACCAACATTTCGATTCGCTCGGCCTCACGTTCATGAATTCCGAACCACTCGTAAACGGTTTGAAAGGTGCCTAACGATTGGCGGGCTGGTCGCTCATTGGTTTGCCACTCTGCGCGCACTTGCTGCCATCGCTTCAAGAGTGAGGGTCGCGGCAGGGCATCCTCGAATCGTTCGACACGCGATCCCCCCTCCATCGCAGGAACATTGCGCGAAGGGTGAACGTCGACGCTTCCGTCAATGTTTTGCCATCCTGGCTTTAGCCACACGGCTATCGCTGCGGGAGGCGGTGGACAATCTGTTAGGTCAGGGCGCGTAATACGGAGAATGACGTCCGCATCTTCGGATTCGGTGTCAGGTCCGCGATCACCCTGGAAGATTTCCACGGAGGGGTGCTGTGGCAATCTATTCAGCCAGAGAACTCGCAGTTGTTGTCCGATGTCTCGAACCGGTGGATACCGGAGTTCCGTATAAGCTTTGAGGAATTCAAAGACTTTGAGCAACCGTTCTCTCTGAGGCTGAATTAGGGCTTGTTCATTCATCATGCGCGCGGCCTAACTGTTATCTCCTTCTTATTCGCAGGTCGCCGAGATTATACCCCCCAATTGTTATCGTTCGCTATCCAAGGTATCCACGTGCTGACCTTAAGGTCGGCACTACTATGTTTACACCAATCTCCAACTTGCCCTTGGCAAAGCTCAAGCCGAAGGTTCAATAAAGGTCATGATGGACCGGATGGCCGGGCCGCATTTGAGGGGGATTGCGGTAAGGAGGGGGCAATTTGGTGTAACGGCGCTCTATGAGCAGCGGAATGCATTGCGGCATGGCAACTTGGCCGTGACCTCCCACAGGCAGGATGCCCAGGCCACACTCTGGGGGTGCATTTCCCATTGCTGGAGTGGATTCGCGGCCAGCATGGGCGACGATCCACGATGCGGTTAGGAAATAAAGCACGGTATCGTACTGGCTTTGCTCGCCCGCCTTGCTGGCCGGACTGTTTCGTTACGGGGAAATCAGCTATCATGGGGCTTCATTAACTCGGCACCGGGTGCGGCCTCCGTGTTGAGGATCGACCCGCTGTGCTGGAAACGCACCCCGTGATTAAACACGCGCACGACGACGCAATTACGGCGTCAGGAGGAAGATTCCAATGGCAGAGCCAACGAAGGAAGAGTTGCTGGCCCGGATCGCCGAACTTGAAAAGCAAGCGGCATCAAAGAAGTCCGGCAAGCTGGAATTTAAGGTAAGTGAGAAGGGCGGAGTAAGCGTCTACGGGTTGGGCCGTTTCCCCACGACCCTTTATTACGAGCAATGGAGCAGGCTCCTCGATGCCGGGGAGGACCTGCGTGCTTTCCTGGAAGCAAACAAGAGCACCCTGAAGCTCAAGACATGAGGTTTGCGCCAGGTGGATCATAACTCTTCGCTTTTGTCACCCGCCGTCAGCTTGAACTGCCATCCCTCAAAGCTCATCAACATACGGCCCAATTCTTCCCAGGTGATCTCTCGGCCATCGATAATGAGAAGTGGCACCCGACCATCGTGGGCAGTGTCCCACTCAATCTTGCCTCGCACGACTCGATCGTCCGCGATCTGCAATCCATGCCCACCGTCCACGAGATGTGTGGATAGGCCACGAGGCATTCTCTGAATCAATTGCCCAAACAGCACGAGCAGATCATCCTCTGGATAACCGATGATCCCCGACGATGAGGCCCGAAGAACCCCGATCCCCTTCAACCTTACGAAATTGCCTCACTGTTATCCCGGTGCTGACATATCCGCCCCTCAGGGAGACGCCCAGCAAGCACCGGGAACTCGCCCAAAAGCTTGACGAACTCGAACAAAAGTACGAGCGCCATGATGCCCACATTCAAGAGATTTTCGAAGCCATCCGCCAGTTGATCGAACAGCCGGTCACAGCACGGCGCCAGATCGGTTTCAAGCCCGGCACCCAAGAACCACCCGCCAAGTAGTCTTCCCCTTGCTCTATATAGACTATCCGTACTCACTCCCAGCACGTACCCGCGCTGACAACAGCCCCAAACGCTAAAGTCTGTTAGCCCCCGGGTCTCGGGGGAACCGGCTCTTCCTTTCCCTACTGTCGAGCTTGATTTCTTCGATCACTTCCCTTTTCTGACGCCCCTTCTTCTCGCGGGCACGGCAGGCGGTCGAATACCTGTGCGCCTTGCGGACGCAGGCTCGGCTTCCGGCTTCGCCGTCCCTCCGGGTTGCGGTCCCCCTCGAAAAAATCAGCCGAAACAAGCGAGATTTTTTCGGCTCCCCCGCAAAAGCCACCGCAGGAGCCCACGCCCCCTGCCCTCGGGTGCACCGCGAGAAGCGGGGCAAGAAAAGGAGAAAACAACATGACCGAAGAAATCGCAAACCAGCCGACAGCAGGGGAGCAAGCCGCGACGACTCCCTCCATCCCCCAGGGGCGCACAGGCAGCGCGCGCAATGGCGCTGAGAGAGACGACAGAAAACCAACGGACGCTTGGACGGCACTGCTTGAATTGCTCGGGAGTAAGAAAATTCCACCGCTCGACGCTGTACAGATGTCGGCCCTATTGCACTATCTGTTCAACGCAGCAGACCGCCCGCTTCGTTTCCAGATTGCGGAGGTTGTTTACCGCTATGACCACGACCACCCAAACGCACGGGACCTCTTTCTTGCTTGCACTCTACCTTCGGCAGAGAAGGCTTCGCGGCGGAAGGCGGAAAAGTTATTCGGTCATCCCTCTGATTGGCAGGTTGAATTGATGTACGACGGTGCAGTCGCTGCAGCCATTGAGATGTTTCAACTCAACCCTTCCCTGAGGTCTATCCCGAACGCTTTTCAGCGCTACGTCGTGCGCGGGTTATCCCGCGGGATGCTACGGAGCTATTTCATGCGAGAGGAAAACAGCCGGATTCGCCCGGCTGGGGATGTCAGGGCCGTTCGCACTCGCAAGACGGTTGTCCGTGACCCCGTCGAGCGGGAGATTATCGCGAGAGAACTGCTGGACCAGGTGACGAACTACGCGAACTTGCGCCCTCCAGTTCGGGCGACACTTGAATGCATTGCGACTCTCGGCCCGGATTTTGCCCTGAAGGAGCACGCATACACTGCTTCGGGTGACCCCGACAAATGGAAGCGCGAAAGGGGCCGAAGACCGATCCTCGACCCTGACGCAATAGCCGAGGCCATGGGAATTCCGAAGCGGGATGTACATCGCTATCTCTGCCAGGCGAGAGTTATCTTGCGCCAGGCGTTTAACGCCGATGGAAGGTTATTTCAGATTCACTGAGACCCTACGCGGGGGCACGCTCGGCGCGTGCCCCCGGTAACCTTATAAGAAGTGCTAACAAAATTTCGAAAAAATTGCGGCGTCCCGCAATTTTTTCGTGGAACCAAATGCAAACCAAGGAGAGCGCGGAATGAATCGTGGATTTCAGCAATATCGCTTTGCGCGGATTGAAGCCCAGAACATCACAAGAGCGCAGCTCGAAGCACAATTCAAGAATGGAATCGGCGGCCTAGAAGAGATCGAGAAGGCAATCGAGCAACTCATAACGACGGAACCGGCGTGTACTCCCTGGCGCACGTCTAAAGTGGAGCGGGCCGCCTCCTGCGACGGAACGCGCATGGCCGCACTTGAGTTCTACTGGGCGCATCGGCGCCGGAGGCAATCGGTCGACGCCGGTAGTGGCTACCCAAAGATAGAGCGAGATTAGCGTACAAAATTCCCGGAATGGTCCTCCCTGGCAACTCCGACCTCCGAAACGCCCCCGCGAAGCCGATGTCGGCATGGCGCTAGCAGGTATCGACATGGCGTTGTAGGATGCGCTGGCGCGCAGCCCCTTACCAAAAGGCGCTTCAAGCACTCGGCTCCGGCGCGGAACGCGTCTACCGCATCGTTGAAGGTGTGTAGAACCCGCCGAAACCGGGCATGTGCCGCAAACTTAAAGGACAAGTGATTCCGCTGGCGGACAGCGTATCCGGGCCTGTGCCCTAGGATTCCGCCACCCCTCTCCAAGGGCTCCACGCGCTAATCTTTATAGTTCCTCAGCTCGGTTTCTAGTTGCACTCGTTTACTTCCGCTGTTTGGGTGTTTTACGACCGAGTGGAGTGGCGCGCAGATCCAGACATCCCGGAACCCCGTTTCTCGGGAGTTTGCATGCGAATGGCACTTCAACGGTTAGGCGACTATACGGCCAGATGGGTACAGTGCTCTGACCTTACACGCTTCTGCCGTTCACTCCGTACAACGCCGTCGCCAGATTGACGCTTGGGCACTCCCGCGGTGAAGTCAAGCCGTCTGCCGTCAAAGAGTCAGAACAGTCAAGTCTCGCACGCTGTAGCTTAGTGCATTTGGGAGTTATATAATCCGCTTGGTCCGTTAAGTCTGCGAAATTCCTCGGCGGCGTGATTCGCATTCGGACGCAAAAAATGCAAGAGCGAGAAATCTGTCGACGCTCTTGTTATGACTTTCGAGACAGGCAGACGTGCGGAGTGGAAATGGGAGACTTGGCGACTGACATACGTGTCTTCCTCAGTTCAACTTTCATTGATCTGAAGGACTTGAGGCAAGAGATCGCGAACCGGCTCCGTCAAATATTTGGCGCACAACTCCTGACAATGGAAACCTTCGGCAGTGATGAGGCACCCCCCGAGATTTCTTCCGTCAGGCGGGTCAGAGAGTGCGATGTCTTCATTGCGATATACGCGCACCGTTACGGAACGGTTGACGCTGCCTCTGGAAAGTCGATAACGGAGCTCGAACTCGACGAGGCAGAACGAGCGTTTAGCGCGGGCAATATTATCGGGATTTTGATCTACGTCTTAGCTAAGGACGCGTCCTGGCCATCTAATCTTCGCGAAATGGAACCGGCGGCCACAGAAAGGCTTTCACGCCTAAAGCAACGCGCTAGGTTGCACACGATAACTCCGTTTCATGATCGGGAAGAAGTGCTGTTTTCTGTGATTCGAGATGTGCTTTCGAAGATCAGGAGCAGACTCGGTGCAGCTCCAGCCCGCCGCCGTCACTTCAGCTTGCCGCCTGCGAGGAGGCTTGGACGGCCGCTCGGGATGGAGTTCCTTACTAGTGCCGACAGACAACACCTTTTTGGTCGCAACCAAAAAGTGAACGAGGTTCTTGACAGGGTAAACTCCAACCCTATCACTCTATTGCTAGGGGACTCCGGATCTGGGAAAACTTCATTAATTCATGCTGGATTGTTTCCTGCCGCGATAGAAAACGGCTGGTTGCCGATTTATACGCGCCCGCTGGGTCTCCCCCGCAGCGATGTTGCCACAGCCCTCCTGGCGTCGATGTTTGAAGGTAGTCCTTCCTATCGAGGCTCCCTGGTTACCCCGCTCGAACAGGCGATTTCCTCGGTCCAGCCACTGCGGCTCATGCTCATAATCGACCAGTTTGAGGACGTGTTGATCGCTAGAGAACAAAACGAGACAGAACGTCTCGTGGATGACTTGCGCACCATTGGCTCATTAAATGACACCCGCATGTGCGTACTTATCAGCTACAGGGCAGACCTAGAGGCCCGTTTAGGCGAGTTGTGGCAGCGAATTAGCGGCTCTGCGGAGGGACTCGCACGAGTCTATATCGCAGGGATTGATGTGGCCGAAGCGTGGAGAAGCGTAGAACGCGCTTGTGAGGACCTTCAGATTAGGCTAGAGCTAGCCGATGCCGAAGTAGACCAGGTCGAGGGAGACCTTCTTTCGTTTAGCACCCGCTACGGCGGGCAAGGGGTTTATCCCCCCTACATCCAGATGTTCGTTGATCACGTGTGGCGGAAGGCCTCGAGAGGAGTGAGTTCCTATCGCTTCGAAGACTATCTTGCGGACGGCGGTATGGAGGGCGTGACCGGAGGCTACCTCACACGCCAGTTGGCTTACGCTCAGGACCCAGAGGGCCGGATGCGAGCGGTCCTGGTTTCGTTAGTACGGAGCTATGGCGTTAAAGCGCAAAAATCGCTCGCGGAAGTTGCAGCCGACGTTGGTTTAAATGACAGGGAATGTGAGGTATTGCTTGAAAGGATTATTGATCTTCGACTGGTCAGGCATATTAGGGACCTCTATGAAGTGACACATGACTTCTTAGCTCACGAGATCTCATCCAAGCTGGTAGATTCGGAGGAACTCGAGTTCAAGAGGTCACGCGAGCTGCTCGGCTCAAATGCTGCGGCCTTTAACGCCACCCGTTCCCTGTTGACTGCTAAAGAACTCCTCACGCTGTTTCAATTTAAGGAACGAGTCCTTCCCTCAAATGGGGAACTGCGGCTTATTTTGGCGTCATGGGCACGAGAGGCGGGCCCTGGTCTATTTTGGCTCTTAAACTCGCCGCCCACACACCTCTTAGAGATGATACGTGCCGAAGAAACCGAACCAGGTCTCGAGACAGAGAACCGAGCGGTGCTTGCGCTCCTGCGGGCAAAAGTCAGCGGCACGCAACTGCTGCGAAAAGATTGGTCACAGTTTCGGGCATACCGACTACGTATAGAATTAGCGGCGCTCCTGCGTGCCAAACCGCTCGACTGTCCCGACAACGTAATTCTATGGGCTCTGAGAAGTAAGCACAGAACAGTACGTGTCGCAGCATTCGAGGCTCTTGCCCAGAAAGTTGCAAATGGGCATCGGAAATGGATTGACGATCTTTGGAAGAGTTTGAGCCCCTTTAAGCGAAGGGCGTTCGAGCTGCTGTCGCTTCGCGAAGAAATTGCTGTAGCGCCTCTTAATGGGGGAGAGGCCGGCCGCCGGGCGATGCAAGAGTTCGGTCTTTTGCGGCAAATCGCAAGATCTCAAACGGTAGCCGAGCTGCGAAACGCTCTCAAAAATCTAAGGCGTTTCCGGCCAAAGGCTCGAACACGTTTTTTTGCCCTTGGTATGGCACTGCAACGAACACAGGGGTTGCCGCTCATCGTGAAGAGGTTACCAAGATTGGGGGCGAGTAAATGTGGCGTATTCCTCAGTTCGCTCCGAGGACCGGTGAGTGAAACAGACTGTGGCGTGTTGCTGACGGCGTATTTGCATTGGAACGGAAAAGAGTACGAACACGCTGATGTACTCAGTCGGCGACGGCGCGCCGTCTACGAAGACAAGGCGACGGCACTGTCCGACACTCTTCTTAGGGTAGCGACTAAGACCAATCTCCCGCTGATACGGGAGTGCTTTGAAGCCATCAAGCTTACGCCTTCCGCACAATACTATGTCTTAACCCTCTTGCGCCTTGGTAATACTAGTGACGTTCTCAGAATAATTAGAAAAGTCGAAATGGCCTCTTACGAAATTCGATACTGGTTTCAGATAGAGATGGGACAAGCCATCGAACGACGAATGGCAGAGTTTGGAGGGCCAATACCAAAGAGACTGATGCGCATTCAGGGAAAGAGAGGGTTCTGGGAAATCCGACGGCGCAGAGAGAACAGACCTACGCGCCGCGACCTGCTCCCTTTGGGTTATCAGAATAACCGAAGTCTCTACCTGCGTTTGGTTGCACATGCAATAATCGGAGCGGCTGGAAAAGACGACTCAAATCTGCTCAAAAAGCTTGCGCAGCACGAGTACCGCATGATAGCGAGGGCAGGAGCAATACGGTTGGCGGAGCTGATGGGGGATGCCGGGATCACGATGCTCCAGTCCGCTGCAAAGGAAGCCATCGAGCGGGGAACCGGGGAGTCTCTTGCCGTGGCGCTACGGGATGCCGAAATACACAGGTTCGGCTTGGTTGAACTCTGGTAGCACTTCCAATGTCATCTTGCTGTGGATCTGGGGCCGTAACGACTGTCGCCGACGGATGTCATGGATTCTGACGGTAAACGGCCGAACCGTAGAACTGCGTCCCCTGACTCCCTCGATGTCCCCATCGGGGACCCGAACCCCGTATCTGGGGAGTTAGCACTATTGCTGGTGGGAAGGGCGTTTATCGTTCCAAATCCGGCGAAGCACGCACTCAGCATAGTTTCCGACTGCGTCAACCGATCGCTATGGTGTAACAGAAAGCCGGCCCCCCCCGATTATAGAGGAGGCCGATTATACTGCGATTCAGACAGTAAGAAACCAGGCTGGGCGGCCGACCAGCGCTCGGTCTGTCAACAGGTCTATCCGATCCGCCCGCACGGCTCTTGACGGCCTTTCCGACGGCCAGTTGTCCACC
>JBEKLF010000187.1:0-16967 GCA_050010335.1 Terriglobia bacterium | reverse complement strand
GGGATCCGGGTTAACGACATCATGAGCGTGAAACGTTCACAAATTCATTCGCTGATTCCTTTTGCGCGTGTCCGAGGTCATCACATCACGTACCCCCTCGGTGATCATAGCAGCGGGCGAATCAAGCGATAAAGCGGAAGTGGTGCCATCGCGTAGATCGTTTCGACACGATTTGCCTTTCGAGAAAGATTACGGGGGAATCGACAAACGAAGGTTTGAGAATGGGATCAATGATGCCGCTTGATTATCCATTGTGGCTGCGGGCGACGCACTTCTTCAACTTTCTTCTCCTGTCGCTTCTCGTTCGAAGTGGTCTCGAGATCTTGAGCGCACATCCGAGACTTTACTGGAACGATCACTGCACGCCCGGCAGTGAATGGCTCAAGTTCACGAAAAAGCAGATACCTCAAAACCAACTCTGGACGGCGAGTGACGAGGAAACCTCATTCCCGTCCGCGATTGCCCTGCCAGGCCACGAAAATCTAGGTCTCGGACGGCACTGGCACTTTCTCGCGGATTTCGCGTGGCTGCTAACAGGTTTGGTGTACGTGGTGATGCTCTTCGTCACGCCGGAGTGGCGACGGCTGATTCCGACTTCCTGGCAGATTGTCCCGGACGCGTGGCACGCAATGCTTACATATCTGAGCTTCCACATCGTGGAAACGCCGGGAGGATATAACGCTTTACAGCAGTTGAGCTATGCGGCAGTCATATTCATGCTCGCACCGTTCAGTATCGCGACCGGGGTAGCGATGTCCCCAGCCGTTGCCGCCCGTTTTCCGTGGTACATCAAAATCTTTCACGGACGGCAGGGCGCACGGAGTCTGCATTTTCTGGCTCTTTGCACGTTCATCGTATTCTTCATCGGACACGTGACGATCGTGGCTCTGCATGGTTTCCGGAGAGAGCTGGCGCTGATTGTTCTGGGGGAAACCCACAGTCCGCATCTAACGCGCGCTCTGGTAGTCTGGCTGTCCGGGTTGGCCGGCGTAGTGATTATCCATGTTGTGACAACCATGTGTTCGCGTCGCCGCCCCCGCTTTGTCCAGAAAGCCACTCAGTCAATCACCGACCCGTTGCGCACGCTGCTCTTCGGCCATGAGATTTCCGTACAGCATTACTCACTTGCGGACATCTCGCCATACTTCTGGGTGAACGGTCGCCCACCGAAAGAGGAGAATTATCTGGCAATGGCACGCGACCAATTCGCAAATTACTGCCTGAAGGTCACCGGATTGGTCGAAAGGCCTCTGTCCCTGACTCTGGCGGACCTCCGCGCAATGCCGAAACAAACTCAAATTACCAAGCACTGTTGCATTCAGGGCTGGTCAGGCGTTGCGGAGTGGGGTGGTGTATCTCTGCATCACATCATCGGACTTTGCCAACCGCTTCCCACCGCCCGCTACATCGTTTTCTACGCGTTCGACAATAAATCCACATCGGAGCCACACGCCCAAGGACCGGGGTACTTCTACGGCACGATTCGCATAGAGTTGGCGGAAGATCCGCAGACGATTCTTGCCTACGAAATGAACGGCCAGCCGCTGCCGATTGTGCACGGAGCACCGCTCCGCCTTCGCGTTGAAACGCAGCTTGGGTTCACGATGGTGAAGTACATCCGCGCAATCGAGTTCATCGAGGATTATAAAACCATTGGCCAGGGCCGAGGCGGCTGGCGGGAAGATTATCAGTATTTCAGCCAGGAGGCCGGGATCTGATCCACGAGGTTTGGCAGTTGCCCTAAGGAAACGAAACCATGAATTGATCGAGGTGCTCATCGGAGGGAGACCAACTATGAGCACTGCTGCGGCGTCACCAGGTTTCATGTGCAAACTAAAGATCGCATGCAAGTTGCGGAGGCAGCATGGCCTTCCGGTTCGAAAAGCCATCAGGATGGACATTCAAGGCGGCCAGCTTCTCGAAATGACTTTGCTTGATCCTTCAGAGACGGATGCCGAAGGAAATACGCGGACACTTTCCATCCCAATGCTCCCCCATGAAGAAACTCTGATGGAGGCCACGCGAATGCGCAATACGGCATTCAAGCGAGGGTTAAACACGATGCCGCCTGGTTCCGCGGTAAAGGTCGAAGGACCGTCCGGCAGCCAGACTCCCCTTATCGATATTAAGAGAACGGCAGCGTACGTGGCGGGTGGCATCGGCCTCACGCCGTTCCGAAGCATTGCGTTCCGTGCGGCGAAGGAGAAGCTTCCTCACCGAATCTAGCTCTTCTACTCGAACTGCCGGTCGGAGGGCGCTCCGTTTCTCAATGGGGTGCAGGCTCTGGAAACAGAGACTCCGAACTATAAGCTCATCGCTCGCATGACCGAAATGGCGAAGTCTCATCAGTCCTGGCTCGACGTATTTGACCTGATCGATAGAGAAATATTTTGGGTATCTGAAGGATGCCATCTCGCTCATCGACTACATAGCAGGGCCGCCGGAGATGGTGATCCGCCGCGACGCACGTAGGCAGATCGGATGTGAACATGGCGATGCCGCACTTGCGCGGCAAGTAGTCGCCGAGGAACGCGATCTTTGTGATTTTAGACGTCGTTTCCATAATTTCACCTGACATGTTCTGCATGAAATTGACACGCCGCCCTCGTTTTGGCACGGGCCATGAAGTTTAGTTTTCGCTTGAAACCCAAATGCTCCCGAGGGTGCATGGCCCCACTTGTCTCAAATCCTGGCCTCACAGAGTGCCGCAGAGGACTCTTCCCCTAACATACGCCTCCTACCAGATATCACTTGGCAGATCGAGGCACACTTCTTATAACCTGACTGTAGGTCGCGTAGCAGGTCAAACCTGCTCAGGCGATTAGTTAATATTCCTCAGGCCAATCAGACGCGGAACTATAGTGTGGATAGGGGGAGATTACCGAGGGATGAAAAAGGGGCTAGTCGTTTAGGATCACACTCATTAGGCCATTGTTAACCGTCAACGCGCCGTTGCCCGCGTAATCGATAAAGCCCAGCGCCCGGAACTTGTTCATGAAATGACTGACCCGCGACCGGGTGGTGCCGACCATTTGCGCCAGGTGTTCCTGATTGATTCCGGGATGGATAGTTTCGGTTCTGCTTTCCTTGCCAAAATGCGCAAGCAATAAAAGAATCCGGGCTAGGCGCTTCTCGCTGGAGTTGAAAAGCTGGTCGACCAGATCCTCTTCAAACCGAATGTTGCGGGAAAGCAGATGCGTGATGAAAAATTCCGAGACTTCATGCTGCTCATGAAGCAGATGCATCATCAGCGGCTTCTCGATCTTGTAAAGGGTGCAATCGTCCACCGCGATAGCCGTTGAGATGCGCAGTGGCTGGCCGGCAAGGCATCCCTCACCGAAGAACTCGTCGCTACCCAGAATGGCGACGATCGCTTCCTTGCCTTGTTCGGATGCCACCGTGCGCTTCACCTTGCCTCGCCGAATGTAGAAGATGGAATCCGCAGGTTCTCCTTGCCGGTAGACGATGCGGTCCACGCCGTATTCCAGAACGGTTTTCCCGCGCGAGATTCCTCCGAGGAATGCTGCCCAATCGACGGGCGGCTTGTTATTATTTGCAGCAACAGCCATAGGCTGGTTTTTTCTTCGGGACATAACACCCTCCGTCTGCTTGCTGAAAGCAAGCCCGACCTTACAAGACAATTAGGCTGGGAATTCCTTTTTCGATTCGTCGCCGATCGATGACATAAACCTGGCCACTTGTATCTTTAGGGCGTACGGGAACTCTAGTCCGGGAATTGAAAATCCATTCGCCGTTCGTATGCCGCTTACTGGCGCTGCTCTTCGGCAGACCACTCGATGACTTCTTTGATGATGTTGGATTCATGATGACCGAACATTTCCGCGAACTGCTCCGATGAATGCCGGTGGGTGATCAACCGCTCCAGATGAGCGCCCCATCGAAGATGGGCATGAGCGAGATCATCCACCCCCATCTGAAAATGGCCGCGAGCGGCGTTCACGCTGCCCAGCATCACCTGATTATCCAGCACCAACTGGCGCACCAATTCGGCGCCGGCAATCTGCAGAGGACGATCGCCGCCCGGAATTCCGGTAAGCACATAAGCTCCGTTCAAAGCCAGTGCGTCCAATAGATTGAACTCCAAGGAAGGAATCCCCGTCGCATCGAAAATCAATTCCATTGCGCCGAACGTCTTTTCGACTTGGCCGGCGGGCACTTTCCGGCCATCAATGTACTCCCCGCCAACGCCCTGGAGCCACTGCGGGCGAGCGGTGTTGGAATCGACCACGTCCAAGCTATAAACCTTGCCTCCGCGCAGGACGAGGACCATCGCCGCGAGCAACCCGACAGGGCCTATCCCGGCCACCAGGCAACGGCGGCCGAAAAGCCAGTCCGGGGTCGTAGCAGCCTCAGGGCAGCGCACGATTTGCAGGCGAATGGCCTCGTCGATGGCCTTCTCGACAATAGAAAGCGGCTCCAGCAAAACACCGACGGGGGCCAACTCTGCAGGTACGAGCACGACCTGCTGCTCTTTATCGACAGCGTATTCCGTTTGGTAGCCGTCCAGTCCCTTGATGCCCCGCTCGCGATAATTCCCGGTCTGGCACATATCGGCGCGACCCATCTGGCAAGGCGAACATTCGCTACATCCCCGCCGCACGGTGAACACAGCGTAATCCCCGGTTTTAACGCGGGTCACCGAAGAGCCGTGCTGGCGACTTGTCCAAACATTTCGTGCCCGATCACCAACTCCATCTGACGGGCCGGCGCCTGGGCGCGGCCTCCGGACACCTCCTCCCGGTCGGTGCCACAGATACCCACGCGTATGATCCGGATTTTGACTTCATCGGGCGCGGTGATAGTGGGCTCCGGCCGCTCCACCAAGTGCGAACCGGCCGTACCGGGAACGATGGTAATAGCCTTCATGTGCCTATCCTCTCTTTTGACGTAATTGCCGGGAATCCCTTGAATCCAATTACTTTGTAGCCGGATTCTTCACCTTCGGGGAGCATTACCTTGGCTAAAGCGTTCTGGCTGTGTAAATCAAATATGCTGCCAATATAGTTCCGAAAAGCGCACCAATTGCGGCAAGAACGGTCACGATTGCGCCTGCCGGTTGGAACTCATCTGCATTCAGCCTGTTCATGGTTGTTCGGTATCGGATCAACGATACAATCGCCATAAATATGCCCATGGCCATAAAACCCACACCAATCGCCAGGGACATCGCGCTCTCATGTGTGGCATTGCCTTGGACTCGCAGGAATTCGCGCAAAGTAATCCCAAACTTTGCCACAACGAAACCGAACACGATAATGCTAATGCTGGTGCGAATCCATGCCAGAAAAGTGCGCTCGTTCGCGAGATGATCGCTAGCTTTACCGATTTTAGTGGGGGGGATTGAAGTTGTCATAGGAGTTGCTCGCTATCCCAACCGTTCCAATAAGTGATCGCCGACCCGCAGTGCATTCGCCATGATGGTCAAGCTGGGATTCACGGCGGCAATCGACACAAAGAAACTCGCGTCGACGACGTAGAGGTTATCCAAGTCGTGGGCTTTGCAGTTCAGATCAAGCGCCGATGTCTTGGGGTCGCGACCGAACCGAATCGTTCCGGCCTGATGAGCGGTGCCACCAATTGGAATTTTCTTGCCCAGATACAACGATCGGGACATCAAGTGGTCGTGAAGACCCAGGTCCTTGAGCATACCCTTGAGCTTCGCGATCAGGCGACGGTGTCCCTCCATGTTGGCCTCCTGAAGGTTCAGTGTGATCTCTCCCTTCCGGTCGACGCTAATGCGGTTATGGGGGTCAGGCAGATCTTCGGATTGCAGCCAGAAATCGATGGAGTGCTCGGCCATGTAATCCAGGGCGAACTCGGGTTTCCAAACGGCCCAGTCCGGCGCCTCTCCGTTCAGCATTTCACCATCGGTCTTTCCCAGCATCTGGATGCAGCCCAAGGGGTATTCCCATTCATCCGAGCGAAAGTAGAAGTCGTTCAGGCCAAGGGTTTTCTGGAACATGGTCGGATTGGAGTGCTTGGAAATGGCCATAAAGGCGGAGTTGTTGTGGCGCATGTAATGGCGTCCCACCACATCCGAACTGTTTGCGAGCCCATTCGAGTGCTTGTCGTTAGCAGAGCGAAGCAGAAGAGCAGCGGAGTTGATCGCTCCGCAAGATACCACCACGATGTCGGCAGAATATTTCTCCAAGTGACCATCGCGCTCGACCAGGACCTTGGTTACCATGCGACCGGAGGCGTTCGTATCGAGACGCTTCACATAGGAACCCGTAAGAAGCTGGACATTCGGGTGCTTGAGAGCCGGATCCACGCAGATAATCTGCGCGTCAGCTTTGCCGTTGACCAGGCAGGGAAACCCATCGAACGCCGCACACCGCACGCAAGCGCTTGTGTGCAGGGCCTTGCCGTCTTTTTCATCGAGCAGGATACCGAGCGGCAAAGGGAAGGGATGATGGCCAAGCCGCCGCAGATCATCGTAGAGTTCTTGAATGCGCGGCTCGTGGCTGACCGGAGGATAAAGGTACGGTGCGCTCGCCAGACCTTCCGTCGGATCAATTCCGTGTTCGCCATGGACGTGATACAGATGCTCCGCTTTCGTGTAATAAGGCTCGAAGTCCTCATAGTTTAGCGGCCAGACGGGTGAGGTACCGCCAAAGTGCCGGACTTCCCCAAAATCCTCCTGGCGAAACCGCAGCAACGCCGCGCCGTAAACCTTGGTATTCCCGCCCACATAATACTGAATGCCTGGATGAAACGTGTTTCCATCCTTGTCGTACCAGGTTTCCTTGGCTCGGTACTTCGATTCCAGAAAGACGGCTCCGGAGTCCCAATTGTCCTTCTCCCTCGGCAGGTATCTGCCCCGTTCCAAAAGCAAAATGCGTTTTCCCGAGGGAGCAAGGTGGTAGGCGAGCGTTCCACCACCGGCACCCGTGCCGATGATGATGACGTCAAAATGGTTCTCGCTCGGCATTGTCTTCCTTATCTACCGGATGACCGGCGCCAAAGCTATCGAAACCAATCCCAAAACAAAAAGAAGAAACATCAGTCCCAGCAGACCTTTTACGTTGCCGCTGGCACCACGAAATTCCTTCCACACAAACACACCCCAGAGAGCGGAAATCATCGTATTACCTTGACTCATCGAAAACGAAGTGGCCGGGCCTACGATGGGTACATAGGAGACCACAAAACTGCAGATGGTCCCGACTCCCCAGATCAGTCCACCAAGAACTCCCCAGCCGTGCAGGTAAGCGCGCCCCTGGAAATATTCTTTGATCGAGAGGGGTGCTCCCGTGACGGGACGGCGCATGAACCCATAATTGATGGGAAAGTTGGAGGTGAGAGCGCCGAGTGCAAAGACGAAGTCAACGGCGTAGGGTCCAAGATGCCCTCCCCCTTTCATGGCCTTCGCAACAAAAGGGTAGAAGATACCCACCACAACTCCGCACATCAGGCTCAGGACAATCCCTTTTTTCCCTGCCTTCTTGCCTTTGGAGAGTCCGTGATAAGCCAGGGCATCAACAAAAATCGCGCCGCAAACCAGAAGGATTCCCCCGAAGAGAAAATACGGATTGCCCGCCGGTGAGATGATGTAATTAAGTACCCCGCCGATAACCAGGGCCAAGCCAGAGCCAATGGGGAAAGCTACGGCCATGCCCGCAATTGAAATAGCCGCCACCAGGAGCAAGTTGCCGGCATTGAAAATGACGCCGCCCACGAACGCCTCCATCAACGACCGCGTGCTGGCAGCGGCAAGATTGTGAAAAAAGCTATTGTGCGCCCCGGGGTTTGTGCGCCCCAGGGTGAGACCAAAGAGAAGAGCGCACGCTAACACGCCCCACATGTAGTCCCAGTAGTAGAGCTCGAATCGCCAGTTCTTATCGATCTTTTGCGTGTTGTCCCAACTGCCCCAGCACAACATGCTCATCAGCATGATCAATATGGCCACCGAGTATGCTTTTGGAATCCACATAGTTCACTACGCTCAGGCTCTGGTGTTCCAGCGCTCGTTCATTCCACCGTCACAGCGTAATCGCGACCTTCCCACCGATTGCCGGTAGTCCAGAAAAAAGTAAAGCGCACCGGGGCGACTTGCGTCCGAAGTATCGGAATATCCACAAACTCAATCCCCAAGGTTGTCGGGGAAGAGGGGGAATCCTTCGCGCTTTGCCATTCGTCACCCGACCAGCGCAGCCGAAAGGGTGCGGGCGCCTGAATGCGAAGCATGGCGTCTTTCTTGACGCGGGACACCTGCCAGTTGGGCTTCCAGATTTCGAAAAATCGATGGCCTTGGCGCTTTCCAAGGTAGCGATCCGCAACCTCCGGAATGAGGTCGAATACTTTCCCGTCTGAGACCGACCGGAGCAGTTTGACGTACTCCGCATGAGCCCACATCAGAGGCATGGCGGAGCCCGTCGGCCGCCCGAGATACATGTAAATTTGCGGCCGGTCAGGCTCATCCCAAACCTGCTCGGGCAAAAGCCCCGTCGCCGCGCCAAAGCCTTCCATGGCTCGAATGAATGGCTTCACGTCGTGGCCCGCGGCGAGCTCGTAATGACCGCGCTCGCCCGTGAGCAAGGGCCAGGCGCGGCCCTGCCCCCAGGAAGTAAAAGGACCGCCGTCCTCACATTGTCCATATCCGTCGTTATTGTAGCGGTGCCAGCAGGGGCCGAATGGCGTATCAACCTTGAGCACGGCGTCCACCACCCGCAAGGAATCCACGATGAGCGGATCATCCGGTTTGCGGATCCCGTAGCGGACCAGCTCAAGAAAACCCCCATCGACAACTTCCTTGGCCGGGAAGACCCGCTGTGAGCCCGGAGGGCGGTTGGCAATCACAATCATGCTGCGGTTGGGATCGCCATCGGGATGGGGATTGTCAACGCTCGCGGACAGAATTCGTATGTAGTGCCGTTTGATGCCCGGAACCAGAACGCCGTCCGTGGTGACCGTCCAAGCCTCGACATGGGATTCCAGGAAGTCGGCGTACTCCTCGATAAACGTTGCTGTGGCATTATCACCCCTGTCCCGCGCAAACACGGCAGCTCCGATCAGGGCCGCAATATTGGAAGCCAAAGTTGAGGGGGAGTAGCCTCCCACTTCCTCCCAGCGCTCCTGCTGAGTAACCGGTCCATGCCGGAGCAGATAAGCGGCAGCCCTCATAACCATAGGATACGGGTCGAAGTCTTGCAGGGCGTTCTGCCGTTTAAGACGCCAGGCCAGCATGATGGGGAAGGCGACTTCGTCAAGCTGGATTCCCTTCCAGTATGGGTCACCATTGACCCAAAAGTTCTGGGCGAAGCCTCCGTCCCCCTGCTGTGATACCGCCAGATAGATGAGCGCCCGCAGCGGGGTGAGGCGATCACCCGCGGCCAACATGCCGGAAGCGCTGTTGACCATATCCCGCGTCCAAACCAGGTGGTAACCTCCTTGGTCTTTATCGCCCTTCGCTCCACCCCAGGGAATGGCAAGGGAGGCAATGAAGGCGCCGGGGTAGGACTTGTCTTCGTGGGCGCGAAGCAAACTGCAGCTCCCTTGGTATAGCTTCCCTTTATCGCCGGAAACGTTTTGCAAGGGGTGAATCTCGGCGGCGGCGAACCCCCATTGCGCCGTGTATTGCTTTTCCTGCACTTTGAAAGGAATCGCCAGAGCCTGGAAAAGCGTCGAAATGGCGTGATGCTGGCTCTCGCCAAAGGCCAATCCCAGGGTGAATTCATGGCTCCCGCCCAGGTCTAATTCTCCCGTGAGTGCAATGTTGCCGTCAGGAGCCTGATCGAATACCCAGTCCATTTGAAAATTGGCGGCCAAGTCCGTCCAGCCATCGCTTCGGCCCACGTAGCCACACGAAACGCGTGAAAAGGGAACCGTCGCGGCCAGCGCCAGCCATATCCCTTCCTTCCTGGCCATTAGGATCTTTCGACCCGCTACCTCGGCCACATAGCCGTTGTTGCCCCACCCTCCTACCTCAAGATGAGGCGCACACAGGGCATAGAGGCGCAGCTTGGAGGTAAACGGTTCCTCTCCCGTGACCTCGGTCCGCTGGAGAACGCAGGCGAGGTGAGGATCGGTAATGATCTCCTTGATGATAGCGTAGCGGCCTTCGGGATCGGTGTTCGTGCAGCGATAACCCAAGGAGTCATCGGAAAGACGTTCTGATTTTGACGCGAGGGTACGTTTTTCCTCATGAAAAAAGCTCTTACCGTCAGTGATGAGATACTGAAGGTCCCGAAGTTGTGGCCGATCTACTGTCGGATAATAGACCTCAGTGAGGATGCCGTTCCACAAGGTAAACCAGATTCGGCTGGAGGCTGCGTAAGCAGTTCCCACCCCGTCTTTTCCACCATGGGTCCATCGGGGCTCGATGCCGGGCCGTCCAAAAGCTTCATTGTTGCTTTTTCGCTGCATGCTGCGCCTCCGTACGACGTCACATTTGTTAGAGGGTACAGACTCACTGCTCTGGAGCCGCGGCGCCCACCCTGCGCGGATGTATAGCAGTGGGCGGAAGAATGTATCACGGTGCCCCGTCAGCGCTACATTACCTGGCTCACTAGGTAATGAGCTTTCCTCAAAGTCTCCAACTGCAATCCCACTCGATTATTTCGCCCCTATTCAATCCTTCGGTAATCCTTTCATTCGGGAAAAGAGGACAGTCCGTCGCCCCCTTATCCACCTTGATCCCGGGGATTACACCCTGCTTCCTCAGCGCCACAGGCATTGGGACAGCGTCCTTGGTGCCTTGCCGGATCGTCTCGTCAAACAGGATTAGGCCACTGATGAATCCTTCGATGCCAGGAGTGATAAATAGCAGTTCCCGATATGCACACTGGTTCTCCTCAGTTGACGGAAGAATGGAATTCTTGCAGCGTTTTTCGATGGTGGGAAGGCTCTCGTCAGCCGCTAATATGCCTTTGCCTGGAGCCACCAAGGCTCTTGCCGTCACTTCCATTTCTGACACAGTTATAACGATCACCTCTTTGGAACTACTCGATCCGAACCTGCATCGATGGCAGGGGTCGAGACTTCGCTGGCAACAGGGTCCCCGCATCCAGCTAATTGGGAAAACGGGAGGCTGAGATATCGATCGGGCAGAGAACGCGGCGAAAGCTGACGGAATCCGCGGAAGGTGCGTTGATGGTAGGGGGATGGGATAACGCGCCCTTCCTAAGGAGCGCTCGGAATAATCATCGGGCAAGAGAGTTCTTGCCAGCGAGAACATTGATACCCTCCCTCCTGCCGATTTCTACGCAAGGCTTGCGACGGCTCTCTGAATAGCATTCAAAAGAGGCCCGGGGTATGCCCCTAAACCGATCAGCAGGATTGAAAGGACGACCAGAACGTAACCACCAGCCTGCCGAAGTGAAGGTACCGCCGGTACGAAGCCTTCTGTGCTTTCCGCCGTCTCTGCAAATAACGTTGCCACAACGCGTAGATAATAAAAGAGCCCAAAAACACTGGTCACCACGAGGATAATGACCAGCAACCACAACGCAGATGAAACCCCACTGGTGAGGACATAGAACTTCCCTATGAACCCCGCTGTGAGAGGGATTCCGGCCAGGGAAAGAAGCGTCGCGGTGAATATGAGTGCCAGCGCGGGGCGGCGCCAGAACAGGCCACGATAATCCTGCAGACGATCGGCCTCCCGTTCCCGTGTGGACATTACGGTTACGACTCCGAACGCCCCGAGCATGGCAATGAAGTAGGCGGTCAGATAAAACGCCACTGCCTCTGCCGCTCTGCCTCCGCCGGCTTCGAAAGCCACGAGAAGATAGCCCATGTGCGCGATCGAGGAGTATGCCAAAAGGCGCTTGATGTTGTCCTGAAGCAAGGCCAGTAGATTCCCGACGACCATTGAGGCAATCGCAATAATGCTGAAGACAAGGGGAATTGCACCCAGAGAGTAAGACCCTGAGTGGTAGAAATAACGAAGCAAGAGCGCAAACATCGCACCCTTTGAAACCGTCGCGACGAAAGCAGCGACGGGTGCCGGGGCACCCTCGTAAATGTCCGGTGTCCAGAGGTGGAACGGCACGAGGGCTAATTTGAACCCGAAGCCTGTAATCATCAGTGCCGTACCCATAAGGAGAACTGCGCGGTCTAAGTTTGCGCCGCCTGCTAGGAGCGTCCGAATGCTCAAGAACCCCATCGTCCCCATTTGGGAATAGATCAGCGCCATTCCAAACAGCAGGAAGGCAGCCGAGGAGGCAGCGAGAATCAGATACTTGATGCCTGCCTCCAGAGGACGCGCGCGGGCTCGAAGATAGGCGTTCAACGAATACAAACTGACGGTGAGAATCTCCAACCCCAAAAAGAAGGAGGCGAAGTGGCTGCTGGCCACCAAGACCGACGAACCGAGCGCTGCCACCAGCAGCAGAACGTAGAACTCCTCGCGGTCGACGGCCTGAATTTCGAGGTAGCCGAACGAGAGAAGCGCCACCGCGAAGGTAGCCGAGATCGTAAGTCCAATATAAAAAAGAGCGTACCGATCCAGGATCAGCAGGGAAGTGACCTGGCGAGGCGTCAGCGGCGCAACCACCCACAGGGAGATAAACGAAGCGGCCAGTCCCATCAGGGTCAGCCCCAGGGTGAGGAGGTGGCTACGGCGGACCGTAATGGCCACCATGACGACCACCGACGTTCCGGCGAGTAACAGCAGCGGCAACAGGGCAAACAGGTCTGTCGCGTTCATCGTTCATCTCCCGCCTGTCAGGGCCGAGCGCTCGGCGGCGGGCCGCAGAAGTCGGACCGTGTCGCCTGAGGAGACAGACTGGGGCTTCGTGTTTGTGTATTGTTGCAGCCTGTTCATCGCCGGCCGGAAAGTATTGAACACAGGTTGAGGGTAGAGGCCCAACCATACAAGGAGCGCCATCATCGGTGCGAGG
Source organism: Terriglobia bacterium (assembly GCA_050010335.1). Classification (GTDB taxonomy): domain Bacteria; phylum Acidobacteriota; class Terriglobia; order UBA7540; family UBA7540; genus Bog-366. The sequence goes on along the minus strand of JBEKLF010000187.1, from coordinate 4,104 downwards.
ATGATGACCTCCCGAGCGAAAAGGTCCGGAATCGACCATTTGTGGATGTTGGGCCCGTGAAACGCCCGCTGAACGAATCGCAAGGCGAAGAAAGTGGAAGCCAGAATTCCGAAGGCCGCGACCACTGTCAGCCAGAGGTGAGCTGGGTAGGTCCCCAGTAAAACCAGAAACTCCCCGATGAAATCGCCCAGACCGGGCAGGCCCATGGAGGCCAGCGAGAAAAAGAGCCCTACGCCACTCAGTCTTGGAATGGTCGCCCACAAGCCGCCCAAGCGGTCCACCTCCCGCGTGTGCGTTCGCTCCTGGAGTTGGCCCACCAGGATGAAGAGAGCCCCGGTGCTGATCCCGTGGCAAAGCATTACCATCACCGCGCCCTGCAAAGCCCATTCGTTCCAGGCGAAAATGCCGAGCAGAACAAATCCCAGGTGACTAATGCTCGTATAAGCCACCAGTCGTTTGAGGTCGGTCTGAGCAAAAGCCAGGACAGCGCCGTAGACGATTCCGATCACCGCCAAGGTCATGGCGACGGGGGCAAACGCGCGGGCGGCATCGGGAAAGAGTGGGATGACGAACCGCAATAGTCCGTAAGCGCCGGTCTTGAGCAATAGGCCTGCCAGGATCAGGCTGCCGGCGGTGGGCGCCTCGGTGTGAGCATCGGCTAGCCAGGTATGGAGCGGCACCATGGGCAATTTCACTGCGAAAGCCACGAAAAAGCCCAGCATGAGAAGAAGCGCGGTATGAGGCGGGAGGGGAGTACCGAGGAGTGCCTCATATTCGAATGTGTAGACCCCCGTGGCCCGATGGTGGATGAAGTACAGCGCCAGAATCGCGATCAGCATCAGTAGGCCGCTCAATTGAGTGAAGATGAAGAATTTCACGGCGGCATAAACACGACGTTCGTGGCCCCAAACGGCAATCAGGAAATACATGGGAACCAGCATCAGTTCCCACGAGAAATAGAAGAGGAATAAATCCATTGCGAGGAATACGCCGGTAATCCCGGCCAGGATCCACATCAGGTTGAAGTGAAAGAACCCTATGCCGTGTCGAATCTCCCTCCACGAAGTCAAGACCGACATGATCCCCAGCAGGAAAGTGAGCAATAGCAGAAGCAGGCTCAAGCCATCAACCGCCAGGTGGAAATGGATGCCGAGTTGAGGGATCCAAATCCAGTCCACCTGATCGAACCAGGTGTTCTGGGGGAGAAACTGGATCTGAGCAGGGTGCCGGGCCCAGAGGGCACACGCGAGAATGAAATCGATTGAAGCGCCGACCAGTGAAATCCAGCGCGGCAGTTGAGTGCTCCAGCGCGCAGTCCACCACGCCAGAATACCGGCGACGAGCAAAATGACGATGAGCCAAACTAGAATCATAAGAACAACACAATCGCGGCAAATACTACCGACCCAAACACAATACCTGCGGCGTACCACCGCACTCGGCCCGTCTCCGTCGTTCGGACTGCCCGATAGAAGAGCTCGCTCAGCCGGGCAATGCCGGTGTAGAGAAGGTCGATGAAATCCTGCTTATCGACGCGCGCGAACCAGAGAACGGGCTGAACGAAGAGCTTGTCGTAGAGCCAGTCCATCCCCCAGTCGGCAAACCAGAACTGATGCAACGCCTTGCCCAATGGACGCGCTGTTAGCGCCTCCGCAAGATTCCTCCTTCGCAAGAAAACGAGGTATGAGAAGCAAAGACCGATGGCGAAGGCCAAGCCCACCAACCCTTCAGACCCCAACTCGCTCACTCCGTGGATCTGACCCTCTACGGGTGGAGGCAAGCTGGTTTGCAGGAAGTCCGAAAACCGGTGCACATTGCCAAGAAACCAAGGCGTGTCAACAAATCCACCCAATATGGACAAGACGCCAAGAACAATAACGGGGACCTTCATCGCGTAACCAGGCTTCCGGCTGACGCGACTTTTGGCATCACCGAAGAACACCAGGAAAATGAGCCGGAAGGTGTAAAGCGAGGTCAGCAACACCCCGACGATGGACAGAACCCACAAGGCCGTACTGCCGGAGGCGGCAGCACGCGCTTGCCAGATAATCAGGCCCTTACTGTAGAAACCGGCAGTGATCAGCGGAAGTCCGGCCAGCGAGCAACCTCCAATCAAAAAAGTCCAGAACGCGACCGGCAGCTCCTTGCGGAGGCCTCCCATTTTGAACATGTTGTGCTCGTTGTGGAGGGCATTGGTGACGATCCCTGCTGATAGGAAGAGGAGAGCCTTGAAGAAAGCGTGAGTCATGAAGTGGAATAGGGCAGCGGACCAAGCCCCCACTCCCAGCGCCAGGAACATGTATCCAATTTGGCTGATAGTCGAGTAGGCCAGCACGCGCTTGATATCCCACTGGGTAAGGGCGCTGAGGCCCGCCAAAATCAGCGTAGCGATGCCGACGATGGCCACTGCCTCCTGCGCTACGGGGGCAAGGCTGTAGAGCACGTGCGTGCGGGCAATGAGATAGACGCCCGCCGTGACCATCGTGGCCGCATGAATCAGTGCACTGGTGGGCGTGGGGCCTGCCATCGCGTCGGGTAACCACGTCTGGAGGGGAAGCTGCACGGATTTCCCGACGGCACCGCCCAGGAGGAGCAGCCCCGCCGCGACAGCCAAGCCGGAACCCCCTGCCCAATGCTGGGACGCCCGGCGCATCAATTCCTGGATATCAATTGTGTGGAGATGGGTATACATCAGGAAGAGGCCGACGATCAGCGCAGTATCGCCCACGCGTGTCACAATAAAGGCTTTGCGTGCTGCCAGGCCGTTTATCGGGTCGGTGTACCAGAACCCGATGAGAAGATAACTGCAGAGTCCCACGCCTTCCCAGCCAAGAAAAAATAAAAGCAGGTTGTTGCCCAGCAGCAACGTCACCATCGAGGCAACAAAGAGGTTCATGTAAGCGAAGAAGCGGCTGTAGCCCTCGTCGTCGAGCATGAACTCAGCGGAGTACCAGTGAATGAGGAAGCTGACGAAGGTCACCACCAGGGTCATGAGCAGAGAGAGCGCATCCAGATAAAAAGCGATGCGAGGTTGAAAGCCTCCGACATCGATCCACGTCCAGAGAGTTTGAGTGTAGGCGTATCCAGCCGGAGGGGAAGCGAGGAAGCTTGCGGCAATCAGCAGCGAGGCCAAGGCGGACAACCCGATCGACCCCACGCCAACGATCGCGACGGGTTTGCGCGCCAAGCGCGGTCCCAGGATCGCCAACACCAGAAAACCCGCCAGTGGCAAAGTCGGTATTAGCCACAACCCTTTGAGCACGCTACCCCCTCATCTCGCTGGCTGCGTCTGCGTCCAGAGATTTGTGCAGGTGATAAAACTGGAGCACCAGGGCCAAGCCAACGGCAACCTCTGCCGCTGCCATCGCCAGGATGAAAATGAACATGACTTGCCCATCCGGCTGCATCCATCGTGACCCGGCAACAACAAAAGCCAACCCCGCTGCGTTAAGCATGACCTCAATCGACATCAGGATGAAGATCAGATTACGCCGCACCAGCAGTCCGATCAGTCCCAGCGCGAACAAGATCCCCGCGAGCAGCAGTCCGTCGTTCGTAGGTATCAACATGGTTTCCTTTTGAAACTCCCTCACGTTTGCGGACGCCCAGGTGGTAGGCCCCCACCAAAGCTCCCAGCAACAAAAAGGAGGCTAATTCCACACCGATAAGGTAAGGACCGTAGAGCGCAGCGCCGACCTCCTTTGGCCCCACGACGCCGGCGGAATGGGCTGTAACACGAGTTTGGGAAAGCATAACGACGAACTCAGCGATCAGGATTGCAGCCAGGATCATCGGTCCGATATACATCTTCGCCTTCACCCAGGTGCGCTCCAATTCCGTCGCGCGCTCACCCAGGTTGAGCAGCATGACGACAAAAATAAAGAGCACCATGATTGCGCCGGCGTAAATAATGACTTCCAGCGCGGCAATGAAGGGTGCACCCAGGGTATAGAAGACCACCGCCACAGCCAACAGAGACACAATGAGATAAAGGAGCGCATGCACAGCGTTCAGACGACTGAGCATCATGATCGTGGAGAGAATGGCAATGGCTGCGGCGCCGTAAAATAGCGGCTGCATATCGTTCCCTCAGGGCAACAGGTC
>JBEKLF010000186.1:0-17109 GCA_050010335.1 Terriglobia bacterium | reverse complement strand
GATTTCGCAAGCTGTTAGTGAGTTTTGAAAAGACCAAGGAAGGCTACGTCGCGCTGTTGGCCTTGGCCGCGGCCATGATTTGTTGGCGGCAAACAATTGTTATTTACGGATAAGCTCTTAATAGAAAATGCTCAATCGACCAATTTCTTCAGTTTTAGACAATAAAGTATAAATACAAAAACATATATTGACAAATAAACATAAATGGATAATATCGCACTTTTACGGCGGTTAGTTTTGCCGTAGCAAGTGACCAAGGTTAGGGCAGAAGGACGATTGCCCGGGGCAACGGTTTCCCGACCACCTGCGGCTTCAGCCGCAAGCGTAACGACGTTGCGATTCGGGGGTCACAAACTCTGTGCCCCGCCTTGGGCTGTTGGAGCACGTTTCTGGAATTCTTGTAACGAGTTCGGACTGCCAATGTCGTGGGGGGAGCGGTTTTTTTGGTGACGATCCCCGAAGATGGAGCGAATACGAGTAAACACGTGAGGATTCACAAAATCCAGGATTTTCACTTGGGTTTTGAGGGATACACTCTGCGCACGCAGCCTTCGGGGGAATCGGAATTCTCAACGCAAATGGGTGGTGGAACTTTCACAGGCGTGGTCAAGGACCAGAGCGGAGCAGTGGGCTGCCGAGGGTTAGGGATTTTTACCTTTTCTCTTGACAGATAATCTATACTAGATTAATTTTCTCGCGTATTGATATAGGACAAGACCACCCCCGACGTCTTCGCGGGAGCCTTTTGCGTGTGTTTCTATCATGGGGCGAGGGGGTTTGACCCAAGACGTGATCGTGGCGTTGGGCACGATTGTACGGCGGGACGCGGGGGGATTTTCATAAGGTACTCCGGCAAACTCGAACATGCTGGCTTGCCGCGAGTTTTTACTTTGCCGGGTTTGAAGTCTGCTTTTGGTGGTCAGACGATATGTGTGTGATCACTTGTGGAATAGGGTCTGGGTCTAAACATATTCGCAGGAGGGGTCTCGAAAGCGTGGAGTGCATGGCCACTGGCCTAAGCGCCCAGTTTTCGGGACCCTACACTAAGGAGGGGTACTTATGTTAGCGAGAAGCAAAAGAGAGGCATCAAGCATGGTCCCCAATGCCGTCACGATGGGGATTTTCATTGTGCTTTTGGCAATAGGGTGTTTTTTGACTTCGCGACAGGTATCTGCCCAAAACAGAAACGCAGGCGAAATCCGGGGTACGGTCACCGACCAAACAGGAGCTGCAATACCCGGAGCTAGGGTTGCCATCACGGATATTTTAACGGGAGTGACTCAGCAGGTGGTCACCGACAGTGCTGGTATTTACGATGCTACAAATGTTCCTCTGGGGCAATACTCACTGACATTTAGAAAGGAAGGATTCAAGGAATTCACTCGTTCCGGCATCGTCTTGTACTTGCAAACAATAACGATCGACGCGCAGTTGCAGGTTGGGTCAGTCTCAGAAAAGATAAGCGTGACTGCGGCTGCGCCTCTGGTTCAAACGGAAACGTCCGAGAAAAGTCTGACGCTTACATCGGTACCCGTTTCCGAACTGCCTAACGTCGGCAGAGACTGGATGGCGTTTACCGGACTACTACCGGGAATTAACGGTGGAGGGACGTCCGGTACAACCGCTGGGCCAAACGCCTCGGGCCAGAATATCGGCGTGAATGGAACGGCCGCTCATGAGGCTAACTGGATAGTCGATGGGACAACACTGACGTATTCTGGTAGCAATGACGCCACAGGCGCTCAGACTCCCGTAGAGGACATCGCTGAGGTCAAACTGAACGTGAGTAACTTCAGCGCCGAATATGGAAATGGCCTTGCAATCTTTAGCGTGATCACGAAGAGCGGAACCAATCGGTGGCACGGAGGTCTCTATTGGTTTGATCAAAATAACGATTTGGAGGCGCGAAACTTCTTCACGCAAGGCAAGCCGACGCCACTTAATTGGAACGACCTTGGAGGGAGTGTGGGTGGCCCGATAAAGCACGACAAGGCCTTCTTCTATTTCCTCATCGATTACGAAAACCAGAAGCCTTCGTCGCCTACCTTTGGCACCTACCCCACGGCGGCAATGCGCAATGGTGATTTTTCCGCGCCGGGATTGCCAACCATTTATGACCCAAATACCACGTCCCTGGTCAACGGCCAGTACGTTCGGCAGCCTTTTGCCGGAAACATTATTCCCCCCGGCCGGATCGATTCCGTGGCGAAGAACATCGAACAGTACTTCGCGTCCCCTAATCTTCCCGGGATCTATAACAACTATTATACGATCCTGCCCAATAACCCTCAAACCTGGACGTATTACATTGGCAAAGTTGATTATAACATAAGTTCCTCGAATCGACTTTCTGGTTCCGGGGAGTACAACCCCTGCCTCGTGGATTTTTATAATCTGTATAGCGTCAGCGGGATTCAGTTCACGTGGCCCTGCGACAACGTCTTTGGCCAAATTACAGACGTCTGGACGATAAGGCCCAACCTGGTCAATGAGGCGCGGGTTGGTGGTCTTAGATCATACGCAATTAGTGGAATGCCAACCTTAGGGAAGGGGTATCCCCAAAAGCTTGGCCTGATCAATGCTGCGGCAAACGCCTTCCCGAATATCAATATAGGGGGAACGGTGTCCACCAGCATTAATGGGGGGATCCATGCCAGTTCTGGGGAAACCGATTGGGCACCAGCAGACATCCTAACGTGGGTCAAAGGGAAACACATGCTGAAGTTTGGCGGAGAATATAATAGGTGGAATCAAGTCGGTGTGTGGGGCGATCAGGACGCTGGCGATTTGAGCTTCAGCGGCATCTTCTCGCGCAACCCGGCCGATCCGACAAGTACAGGTCTAGGCTACTCTGATTTCCTTTTGGGCTTGCCACAGACTTGGTCGGACAGCATGCCGCCGGAGCTGGGGCCGCGCTCATGGAATGCGCAACTCTTTGTGCAGGACGATTACAAACTCAGGCCACACCTCACTCTGAATCTGGGTGTCCGATACCAGATGCAGGCCGGCTGGCGAGAGGAGTTCAACAGACTCGCCTCTTTTGATCCCACGCTTATGAACCCCGCCACCAATACCCTTGGTGCGGTGTGGTATGGGGGCCAGGACGGTCGGACGCCGTTGCAGAAAACGCTCTTTGACATTTTTTCTCCACGGCTTGGATTCGCGTGGGCGCCTACCGAAAACTGGTCCATCCGGGGGGGCTTCGGGACTTTCACTATGAAGTGGAACAAGGACACTTACGGAAATGGGATAGGGACTGGTTGGGGAACAGCCGGTTATGAATCTTCCACCGACTTACTGACGCCCATTTTTTCCCTTGCGCAAGGACTGCCGTCCGCGCAGGTTTACCCCCTTCCAGGTGGGCTGACTCCAGATTCGCTAAACGGACAGCCGGTTAGTTACGTGCCATATAATACGCCCATGTCATACGTTGAGGAAGTTCACTTCGATGTTCAACGCCATATCCCGGGCGATATTGTCCTGGATGCTGGTTATGTCTTTACCAGGGCAGTTCACCTCGGCTTTGGCAGAGACATTGACCAAGTGCCGGAGAATTTGCTAGGGCCAGGCAACGCGCAATTGAATCGGCCCTATCCCCAATACCAGGGGATCAGCGCTCAGCTGATGGACGGCTATTCCAGCTATCATGCCTTCCAGTTGAGCGTGCGAAAGCAGTTCTCCCGGGGGCTTACGTTCCTCCTCAACTACACGGCTTCCAAGGACATGGATACAGGAATGGGATCCGCCTGGGGCGGCACGGAAAACATTGATGCTTGGCAGAACGCTTACGCCCCACGCGCCAACTATGGGCTCTCGACAATCGATCTACCACAGACGCTAAACGGGGACTTTATCTACCGGCTTCCGTTCGGTAAGGAAAGGCGCTTGATGAATCGCGGAGGTGTGTTAGATGCCGTGGTCGGTGGATGGCAAGTCTCTAGCTTGTGGCAAGTGCATTCCGGGTCTCCTTTCACACCTTTGGTGGGCACGGCCAATCTGAGTGGTTCTTTGGCCGGGAATTGGTACCCTAACAGAATCGCAAACGGGAGCTTGGGGAATCCGACTCTTAACGACTGGTTCAACACGTCAGCGTTTGTCATTCCGGCTCCGTACACTTTCGGCAACTCCGGAAGGGGCGTCCTGCGCGGGCCGGGATATAAGGATCTTGATTTCGCCTTGGCGAAGGACTTCCGCCTCAGTAAGCTAGGGGAAGGAGCAAAGTTCCAGATCAGGGCGGATGCCTTTGACGTGTTTAACCTCTCGAACTTTGGCCAGCCGAATAACGCTATCGGGACGTCCGGGGCTGGAGTGATTTCGACCTCCGCGACAAACCGGAATATTCAACTGGGGGCAAGGATCACCTTCTAGGTCTCTACCTCTTGCTGCTTTTCAGCCCGATCTTCCTACGTCAGCCACGCGCCGGGGGTACGCTACCCCGGCGCGCTTTGGCCAAGAGAGAGGGCGAGAGTGGGCACCCACTCAAACTTCTCCGGTCCGGGGGAAGTGCGGCTGCGAAGCTGCCGCGTTGCGCTGGCAGAGGCGACAGGACTTGGCTCGGAGGCGGTAACTGCGAATTCATGGTCGCCCCGGTGTTTCCCAATTGCGGAGGTCGCCGTGCAGCCTATCCACAATAAGGAGTTACGGGTCACTAGCCTTGGCCTCGTAGGGTAAGGCGATAGTGGGAAGTTCTCGAAATGGTCGATGGAGGTGCTAGTGACGAGTACTAGTTATTTCCACAAATTGGGGATTGCGATATTCAATGTCGCGTGGGTGGCGATTTTGGCGCTAGGTGCCACTCTGGAGCAGCCGCAGAATCCCGTTGCTATTCCTTATCAACTGCAGACTCCCACTCGGGGAGTCAAACTCTCCGGGGGGGTGTTGAAGCAGACCTTCGACAACAATGTCCAGTATCTGCTCAACAACTATTCCGTGGATGATCTTCTTTATGTCTATCGCGTGCGCGCCGGAAAGCAGAACCCTCCGGGAAAACCTCACGTTTGGGATATAGGCGGTCCGAATGTGCCCGGTTCGGTGGCCGCCATCTTGCTCATGGGCAGCGGCAATGCGCTGCGCTGGGAGGAGAACAAACAGCTTCGGGAAAGGATGAACTCACTGATTGCAGGGATCGCTGAATTGAAACAGCCCGATGGGTTTATCATGGGCTACCCAGAGAATGAGACCGCTTTGCGTGAAAACGCCAACTGGCAGCGCACCCGGATTACTCATGGACTCATCGATGCTTCCCTGGCCGGGAATCCCCAGGCCCTACCGCTGCTCCGCGGCTATCTGGACTGGTTCAATCATTGTGACTACCTCTCGAAAGTGGTGGACAAGAATCGCGGCTACACCCCCGACCACTATTGTCCCTATCAAGGGATGACTTCCTCCACGCTAATGTACCTTTCTCCGCTCGGCAAGCTGGATGACCTGAATGTGATCCTGAAATATTACCAGGAAGACTGGTGGCTTGACCAACTCCTGGCCAATGACGACCGAGCCATCTATGATCGCCCGGAAGCGCATTGTGTCGAAATTACGGCTTTCGAAGCGTACTTGGACCTTTATCGCATCACCGGCGATAACAAATACCTGCAAGCCGTCTTGAATGCCTGGCAAATGCTTCGCGACAGTTGGGAAATGCCTGGGGGGTCCTTGGGCTTGTGTGAGGCCAGGCGTTACCCGCCGAAATCCTATTTGTTGGGTTTCGAGGGCCGCTCGGGCGAAGAGTGTTGTGCGGTTCACTGGATCAAGCTCAACCAACGCCTCCACCTGCTTTTCCCCGAGAAGGAAGTCTTTGTGAGTGAGATTGAGAAGTCGATTTACAATGCCGGAATCGGAAATCAACTCGGCACCACCATGATTAGTTACTTGACGGTCCTCGAAGGCAAGAAGCAACCACAGGGACCCAACTCAGCTCTTATTCCACCTGAAGGGAACTGCTGCGAAGGTCAGGGAAGCCGGCTTTATGGTTCACTCCCTGAGTACGTCTATTCCATATCTCCACAGGGAATTTACGTCGACCTGTATGCTCCCTCCGAGATTTCGTGGAAGCAGGGAAACACTGGTTTGAAGCTGACTACCACTACCGCCTTTCCTGAATCCGGGGATGTGAGGTTGAGGGTAGACACCCCGCAGCCGGTGGTGTTCACGCTGAGCCTTCGCATTCCTTCCTGGGCGGTCAAGGCGGTGGATATCTCCATGAATGGGAAGTCCCTAGGGGTGGGGATTCCGGGTAGTTACCACCACCTAGAGCGGGAATGGAAGGGGGGAGAGGAGCTTTCGTTCATCCTGCCCATGGGGTTCCGGATGAACCGGTATGAGGGTTACGACCAGATTGCCGGGTACCCGCGATATTATCTCGAATATGGGCCACTCCTAATGGCTCTGGCGGGCAGTTTGAACTTCGAGCATTCCATTCGGGTTTTGAATGATCCAACCCAGCCGTCGGCATGGCTGAAGCCGGTTCCTGGAAAACCGCTGCACTATCAGATATCCACTGATGAGGGGTATTGGAGGCTTCGCGAAGACGGAGCCTGGTCGCCGAAGGCCTTTGAATACATGCCTTACTACGAAATCCCGCAAGACCAGGAATTTACCGCCTTTCCGGTCATCCAGAATCATCCCTGAGGCATGAAGGGTGTACCGGGTCATCGTGGGTATCGCCAATGGGCATCGAGGTGCGGAGTAGCTCTTGCCGGTTTCATGACTGTCTTCAACGCGAATGCCGGAGCCAAGGAACGCTATTTCACTCCAGGGGTAACAAACTTGAAAAATCCCATTTCACGACGTGAACTCCTCTCATGGACGCTTGCCGCAGCAGCCGGAAAACGGTTCGAAGCATTCGCAACCGAGGCCAGCCTCGAACCGCGGGCTTCATCCAAGTTCGATGGCCTCAAGATTAGCGACGAGACGTTGAAATTCATCGAGCAGTGCGCCCGTGACGATGGAGGATACTCGCCCTCACCAGATCCACAGTACCGTGGCAACTCCAACACAGGGGAGAGTGACTTGGCGGCGGTCACCTACGCGGCGACACTGGCGAAGACTGTGGGGTGGGAATTGCCCCACAAGGAAAGGTCAGCGGATTTCATCCAGCGTCACCAGCACCCGGAGGGCGTGTTCATAAATCTACGGGGAAACCTGAATCCGAACGAAGACCTTGCTGTCCTTTACAACACGACCCAGGGAGTCGTGAGCCTGCGCGCGCTGGGCGAAAAACCCAAATTTGATCCCGTCTGTGTGCTGGACCGCTTCTTTGAAAAGGATGTCTTTAAAAAACTCCCATGGTACACCCTCAGCTTCTACCCATTGTTTTACGCCGCCCTGGGCAAGCCGTTCCCCCAGGAGTACCGGGCGGCCATCGCTCGGCATATTGTGCAGAATCAGTCGGCCGATGGTTATCTTGGCGACCATGTCGCTGCCACATTCCACATGGTGCACTTTTTCCGACTGGTGGGAGAGCCCACACCGCGCACAGAGGCTGTCGTAAAGCGCGTCCTACGCGATCAAAGGCCGGATGGCGGGTGGCATCTCAAACCACCGGACTGGGACGTTCACGCCTGCTTTGACGCGGTGTTTATCCTGCGACAGTTAAGCTGGAGTTCACCAGCCTCGCGTGCGGCGATTAGCCGGGCTGCGGAGTGTGTGCTGACCTGCCGAAACTCGGACGGCGGATATGCCCACTATCCCGGATGGCACTCGGATATGGACGCCGTCTATTTCCAAATGGGAACCCTTATCCAGGCCGAACTAATCCCCACGGCGAACTTCGATCTTCCCGACGCCGAGACCCTGAGTTGGGGACACGCCATGAAGCCTGGAAAGATCTACAACCACCCCAGAGCGGGCACAGAGTAATGGCACCCGCCACCGTGGCGGCGGGATATGACCGTGGGCGCTGAGCCCACAGGATTGCGCCTCCAGGGTCTTGAAGGGTGGGCGCCGAAGGCCTTTGAATAGATGTCTTATTACGAGGTCCCACAAGACCAGGAACTTACCGCCTTTCCGGTCATCCAGAATCGTCTCTGAGCCATGAAGGGTGTGCTGAAGACAATTAGTGGAGGAACAAAATAGCGTGGAGAAAGTACTGCGCTACGGAATCGCTGACGATCAGGAGAAATGGAAGAGGCCGGGAAGGACGTTGACCAGTTCAAGTCTTAAGGGACATTCAAACCAGAGAGCCGAGGTGAAATCCATGCGGACCATACCTGTGCTTGCAACAAGCTTGTTTTTTACGGTCATTTTGAACGCCCAGACCAATAACGCATTTGTGCGCACGAACGCTGAGGGGAAAAGTTGGACAGTAGGTAACACCCTTGTGGAACGAGAGATTCGTTTCGACCCGCAACTGGGCCTGTACACCGCAAGCTGGCGGCACTTGGTAACGGGAACTGACCTCATGAACGTTGCTCAGGCTAAGAGGTATTGGGGCAGCGAGTTCTTCTTTCATGCGGACGCGGATTCCTTCTCCGGGTCGAGCGGATCTACTTGGGAACTCGTGGAAGCCAGCACTCAAGAGCTTGCGCCTTCGGCAAGACTTCTGACAGTCAAACTGAGGGCGAAAGCGAAGCCCATCGAGGTGACGATCTTCTATGCCGTTTACGAGGGACATCCCGTTATCCGAAAGTGGATCGCCATCACCAATCATAGCGAGACTCCCATTACCCTCTCGCACTTGAGTTTCGAGGCGGTGAACGTCGCGCCCGGGCCTGCAAGCGTGCTGCAAGCGTCCGCGTATTATGGCATTGAGCCGCGGGAAATCTTCTTCACCGGGAGGGTTGACGACACCGCCATCCTGGAGCGCAATTCACTAACGGGTGAAGGCCTCGTGGTGATGAACGAAGCTCCCGGCTACATGAAACGGACGGAACTTGATGAGTGGTATGGTGAAGGCGTACAAGTAATGTATGACACAGACTTATTTCCCTTTGAGCGCAGCTTGCAGCCCGGAGAGACGTTCACCAGCGCGAAAAGTTCGATAGCCTTTTTCGCGGAGGGCCGGGGATTCGCTGATCCCCGGTGGGTATTGCCCTCTTACACGTCGAAGGTCTTAATGAAGAAGGGACCGGACTATCAGCCACCCTGGATTTACAATACGTGGGAACCATTTAATCTTGGTATCACGAGAAGCATCACGATGGACTTGATCGCAGCCGCCCAGCGCATGGGAATGGATGTGTTCACGATTGATGTTGGGTGGCAGGCTGACTACGGTGACAATGCGGTCAATCGCAAAGTTTTTCCTAATGGTCTGGAAGAGATCCAGGCTGCTGTCGAACAAAGCGGGATGCGCCTGGGCCTGTATGTGCCACTGGCCGTAGTCAGCACGAATACGGCGGTCTATCGAGAACACCCCGAGTGGGTATGCACAGATCGGTACGGAAAGCCCAAGTTCACGGGGACCGTTGACGGCCCGCTGCCTGTGATGTGTCTCGCCACGCCTTATCGGGAAGTGGCCGCGAAAAGGATCAGCGAATTGATTGGTCGCTACCACCTGCATTATGTCAAGATCGACGCCACTACGGTATTCAATACTTATGGCGAGTTTCCGGGCTGTTATGCCCTCGGGCACGACCATCACTCCTGGGCTGAATCACTGGAACGCATCTACGAAGGCATCCAGTATGTGACCGACCGCATTTACCGCGATCATCCCGACGTATTGATCGACCTCACTTTCGAACTCTGGGGACAGAAGCATCTGATTGATTATGGGCTGCTGGCTGCGGGAGACTTGGATTGGCTGAGCAACGTGCGAGATATTGCGCTGGACTCTGCCGGTCCGCGCCAGGCGCGAACCTTGCTCTACCACCGGTCTCTGGCCATACCTACCGAAACGATGCTGATTGGCAACCTCCAAGCCGAAATGCCCCCCATTGAAGAACGCCTGGGAACCGCCATGGGCTCGGGCCCGCTTTTCCTTGGCGATTTACGAAAGCTGACTGTGGCAGAGCAGGATTGGTATGGCGAGAAGATTCGCTGGTTCAAGACACTTCGGAAGGAAGTTCCCCTCTTCGAAGGGTTCTTTCCGCTTGGCAATTGGGCGCAGCCTGGAGCGGCAAGCTGGGATGGTTTCGCGCGCCTCAGCCGTCAGGGCGAAGGCTTGATCGTCATCTTCAAGAACCAGTCCAACACGACAAAAGTCGAAGCGAACCTGCCGCTTTACCCGGACGGTGAATTCGTGATTCGGTCTGCTATGACGGGTCGGGCACTCGGAAAGTCCACGGGAAAGCAATTCCGGAAAGGAATTCAAATCCAACTCCCGGCGGAGCACAAGGTTGAGATATTGGAAATCCGAAGGTAATACAGCCGATTACGGATATTGCAAGCAACCTCGGCTGGAGTGGAGGCGGGGCCAGCGGTGTTAGGGTTGGCCGACTTGGCCGGTAATGGTTAAGTTCCCCTAATTCCTGTTTGGTACCTTTACTCGAGTTTATCCGTTGATGCGCCGCTGGCAACACACGGATCTAAGCATACAGGAGAGTGCGATGAAAACCGGACCAAGCTGTCTCATCTCTTTCATACGATTTGGATTCCCGAAGTCGACATGGCTTTTTCTCGTCGCGTGCCTTGCGGTTGTACTTCCTGCTTCGTACCTTTCAACTCCAGCAGATCGCTCTCCCAACAGCGGCTGGGAGGTTGAATTTGATCCGAGTTCATCCACGCTCGAGTGCAGGCATGTGGCTACGGGAACCCGCCTGGCCGGGCGACTTTCATTTACTGTGCGGCGCGATGGTAAGGTCACAGGCTGGAGCATCCAGCCGGCGCGCGATTCCTACCCGCAGCGCCTCGCCCTTGTAGATCAGGCAAACGACGCGCAAGGCTACCTGAACGTCATCGACGAAGGGAATCGACTCTCTCTTGAGGTGCTTCCCCGGCCGCCGCAGGTCTACACGGGAGAGCTCAGTTTTGTCCCCGAGTGTGCCCTTGGAGCCCGGGCCTTCGCTTGCCGTACCCGCCTGCCTGACCAGAGTCTTGTGGTCCAGATGGCCTCGGGGCCGGCCGACAGTCTGCTCAATGACTCGCTGTTTGATCCGGAGCGCGATCTGGTGTTGCGCTTCGGCGGAAAGGATGTCTCCATCTTTACCCACCCGACCGCTCCCGACCAGCCACCCGCATTCCGGGCGCATTTGACGGCCATCGTCCCACCCCTGCGGGACGGTGACTCGACGATCACGCTGGAGATAGTGCCCAGTTATTACCGCGCGCGATACATCCCGGAATTCCGCCTGATTGACCGCAAACGGTGTCCCACTCCGCCCACAGGTTGGATGTCCTGGAATGCCTACTTTGACGCCGCCACCGAAAAGGACAACCTCGACGAAGCGCGCATCGCCGCCCGGATGCTTAAGCCGTTTGGCCTGCAAATCTGGTCGATCGAATCCTGGCAGGAGAACTCGGCGCGGCAGCCGGTCAGTGATTTTCACAACCTCGGCCTGCGAGCGTCGCCGGACAAGTTTCCTCATGGAATGAAGTGGCTGGCCGAGCAAATCCGCACCCTTGGTTTCCGTCCAGGGATTTGGACGGTTCCCTGGGGCACCGGTGACGAGAATTATTACCGGGCGCACCGCGAGTGGTTCCTGCACGACTCACAAGGCCAGCCGATGCATAACTGGAATGGCCGCTACGTGCTCGACCCTTCGCAACCGGAAGTGCGATGGTACATGGAAGAGACACTTCGCACGATGTCGAAGGAATGGGGCTATGAGTTCTTCAAGATTGATGGGATATCGGACACCGGTCCAAGCTATTCGGCCCACTTCTTCGAGCGGCCGGAAGTTCGCGCCGCCTTCCGCCAGCCTGTTGCGGATCCCTACCGGATTTCGATCGAGGCGCTTCGTCGTGGGATTGGTCCGGACAGCATTTTCCTGGCTTGCGCGGGCCACTATACGGGACCGGAGGTGGCCTGGGCCGACGCCGCGCGCCTGGGAGCCGATATCGTCGAACCCGGCCAGCCACCGCGGTGGCATAACTATTTGAACCAAGCCTATATCACGCTTGCTCAGCTCTTCACGAACAATCTGGTATGGTATAACGATCCCGACACTCTGATGGTAGGCGAAGCCGCGCCGCTCAGTGTCGCGCGGATCGCAACCACGGTTGTGGCCTTGCCGGGACAACTGACCTTCATCAGCGACAAGCTTGGTCAGCTTGCTTCCGAGCGAATGCGCCTCCTCCAACAGGCGCTGCCGGTTTGCGACGTGCATCCGCTGGACCTCATGCCAATTCCGGATCTCAAGCCCGTCTGGGACCTGAAGATACACCGGCCGTTCGCAAGCTGGGACATTGTCTCAGTGTTCAACTGGGGGGATGAACAGCAGGAGTACCGGCTGCCTTTCGCCGCTCTCGGGCTCGACGATGATAAAGATTATCTCTTATATGAATTCTGGAGCAGAAAGTTCCTTGGTGTTAAGCGCGGTTTCGTCGACGCCCGAGTCGACCCGCGTTCCAACCTCTTGCTGGCAGTGCACGAACTGCAGAACCACCCTCAGTTCCTTTCCACCGACCGGCACATTTCCCAAGGCGGCGTTGAATTGGCTGACGTACTCTGGAATCAGGACCGCGGCGAGTTGACCAGCCGGCTCAAACTCGTGGAAAACGATCCTCTCACGATGTTCGTGCATGTCCCGGCTACTTATGGCTTCTCAAAAGCCGCCGCCGTAGGAGCGACCGTCGAGCACATTGTGAACGCGGCCCCCATCATTTCTGTCGTGCTCCGCCGTTCCACTTCCGGCGAGGCCAGCTTGGTTCTGGTTTTTGTGCGCCGATTTGCGAGCAGGATGCCGTAGTCAGGAGTCAAGAAATGGGTGGAGTTTCTTTGGCAAAACGTTGTGTTAGGCCGTTTTTCTATTTGCTGGCCCTTCCCGTTATTTCCTTTTCCCAGAACGGGACGGGCAGGAAACAGGAAATCAAATTGCATTTCGAGCGGGCTCAGGCAGCGTTGAAGGCCAACAGCCCGGATGTGGCCGTCAACGAATTTCGCGCCGTCCTCACCCTGGACCCCAACAACGTCGAGGCGAGAGCGAACCTCGGTGTCATCGAGTACGTAAAGGGCGACTACACGCAAGCAAGTGAAGACCTGCGCCAGGCCCTCAAGCTTCAACCTTCCCTCTGGAAGGTTGAGGCCCTGCTCGGAATGTGCGAGAAACGCTTGGGGAGGCTCCAGAGTGCGCAGGCACTCCTTGAGAAGTCATTCCCGCATCTCCAAGATCCGAAATTACGCACTCAGGTGGGGATGGATTTGGTCGAATTAGATTACCAGAACGGCGATATGGCGAGTGCAGTAGAAGTCTTACCCGTTCTTGAACAGCTTAACCCGACCAATGTGGACGTTCTTTACATTGCCTACCGAACTTTCTCTGCCCTTGCTGAGCATGCCGTGGATAGCATCGCATTGACTAGTCCTGATTCAGCGCGCATGCGCCAGATCATGGCCCAGCATCTGGTGAACGAAGGTGACATTCCCGGGGCAATAGGCCAATACCGAAAGGCCCTTGGGCTTGATCCAAGCCTCTCCGGCGCCCACTTTGAACTGGGCGAAGCAATTCTACAGAATTCCAAATCAGAACCTGCCCGCGAGCAAGCCCAAAAGGAGTTTGAGGCCTCCTTGGCCCTTAATCCTTATGACTCCAAATCGGAGGTCTGGTTGGGCATTGTCTATTCGTTAAACCAGGATCTGAAGATGGCCCTGAAGCATTACACACGTGCTCTTGAGTTGGACCCAAACGATATCGATGCTCACACCGGCGTCGCCAAGGTGTTGATGGCGATGGGCCAGACGGAAAGGGCGCGTGAGCAATTACTCGAGGCAATCCACCTGAATCCCCTGAATGCCGTTGCACACTATCGGCTGTCGACAGTATATCGGCAGCTCGGACGTACTTCCGACGCCCGGCGAGAATTGGCAACTTTTAATGAAATACAGGAGCACAAGAAACGAATTACCACCGTTTACCAGCAGATGCGCAAGTGGCCGGCGAGTTCTCACGTTATGGACCCGGATGTTCCCGAGTAGCTGCGAGGGCGGCGACTTCGACGTAGCGCGGGCGTCCCGCCCGCTGTGAAGCTGTGAATTTATTGATTTCTCGATTTTTCACCCGCGTGTTTTCAACTACTTGCGGGCCAAAAAACGCGGTTTTTTCAATTAATTCACAGCTTCTGTGGGGCGGGCATCCTGCCCATAAGCGCTAAGATAAGGATTGATTGTTTCCCTTCTTTTGCGCTACCTTTCGGAGCATGACAGCACTCGACGAAGATTGGCGGATTTTGCTCCAGTTGTTCCCCGCAGGCTGGGAAGAGCTCGGAAGAACTACCGGCGCAGTGAAGCGATTGCGAGGATTTGAATCGCTCAATGATCTGCTGCGTACCTTGTTGCTGCATGTAGGCTGCGGCTGGTCGCTGCGGGAAACGGCCGTGCATGCGAAGTTAGCGGGCCTGGCCGATGTTTCCGATGTCACCCTGTTGAATCGTTTGCGGCAGTCGGAAGATTGGTTGCGGCAGTTGTGTCAAGGATTATGGAAGGAAAATGGAGTGGACCTGCAACCGGCCCTTCACGGTCAGCCCGTCCGCTTGCTGGATGCGACGGTGGTGAAAGAACCGGGAAAGACCGGGAGCCAATGGCGTATCCACTACAGCCTGCGCTTGCCTTCGCTGGAGTGCGATTTTCTGGAACTCACCCCGGTAAAGGGCCCCAGTTCGGGAGAACGGCTCGGACGATTTTCCTTTCACGCCGGCGAGTTGGTGCTGGCGGATGCCGGCTACTCTCACCCGGCGGGCGTCGCCGCCGTGGTGCAGCAACAGGCGGATATATGCGTGCGGTTGAATCCCCTGTCCTTGCCCTTATATGACAAGCAGGGCAAGCATTTTCCTCTCCGGCAGAAGTTGCGGGCCGTCGAGCGCGCGGGAGAAACCCTCGATTGGCCGGTTTGGGTGAGAGCCGGAGATCAGCGGATCTGCGGACGAATTTGTGGACTGCGCAAAAGTGAAGCAGCCATTCGGAAGGCCCACCGCAAGCTGATCAACAAGCAACAGCGCGGCAAAGGGGTCTAGATTTCTTCGCAAAATCTCTATAACACACATCCCGTGAGGGTGAACGTCTTTTCTGCGGTTTTCCGCTCGTTTCAATCGCGATTCTTGGGCCCGGAATCCGCAAGCGACCCACCGCACCTCAAGAGCCACAAGGCTGGTTAGCTTTCAACCCATCCCTTTTCCGCTCGCGGATAGGGCATCAGAATGAGGGGGTTGGGGCTCGGCGAGACGGTTTTACCAGAACCTGTTATCACCACGAGGCGTCCAGGGGTCGTCAAGCGCAGTTTTTGGTTTCTTGGCACACGGGCTCGGTTGGACTCGGGGTGTCTACCTCCGACTGCCGCTTCGCCAAGTCTTGCTCGGCCTTAGCAAGACGTCGACATCGGACGAATTGATAGACAGATGGAAGAAGAATAACCAGCGTCGCATAGACAAAGAGAAAAAAAATAACCGGTGTCCGAAGCTCGGCTAGCGTGTTCCAAATCAGGTTTCCTGCGTCGGCGGTCGGGGACATAGAGCCTCCCAAAAGCCTGAATCAACAGTACAGCTTATAAAATGGGTGCTAAACTAGGCCTATAGCACGGGAGTGCGCAACGCGTCGAGCAAGGACATTATCCGCGGCACAGCGGACGACGTGGGCGAGGTCGGTGGCATTGAAGGGCGGGACGATGAAATCAAACACCCCGGCCTCCATGGCTTCCACGTAAAATCGTGTGTCCACAACCCGCGCTACAACGACCACATTGACCGGACACGCCGCCCTCTCGGCAACCGCCAGAATATCAGTCCAAGTTCCGTCCCGGAGTTCTGTATCGGTAAACACGAGGGGGCGGGGTTCAACCCGCCGAGCATCGGCTTGGCCTGCGCGTGCGATTCCGCCTGGGTCACGCGCAAACCTTGGCACTCCAGGGCATATTTCAGCGAGCGTAGGGTATCAGGGTTCTCGTGGATGAGCAGTGCGGTAATCTTTTCCGTCCTGGGCAGTCCCTCACGTGCTTGTGGGTCTTCTGTTGGTCAGAAATCCGGAACGGTTTCTTCGTAAGTCCATCACGGCTCCGTCCGGGCAGCATTCAGCCAGCCAACGCGGGGATTGAATGACTTGGTGGATATGCCGACGTACCGCTTGCCTCCGCCAGGAAATCCTGCTCCGACGTGGCGGCTTATGGAACTTACCCACACAGGCATAGTGGTCGCCGAAGCGTTCGGAAAGCCGAAACACCAAGTCAGGGAAGGAATCATGTAAACTGTGAGGCTGTTCCTCTGCTCCTGTTAAGTAGGTTTCGGCGAGCGCATCGCACTTGGCGCTATGTGCCTCCGCAAACAGAAGAAAGAACTCTGCCCACTCCGGCGTACCTTTGCTTTCCTCGGCTTCATTCTTTATTGTCCAGAGGTTCTCTAGTGCCAGGTCGGGGTCTGGCTGGTAAATCTCGGCTCGCGCCAATTGAAGAACGCTGCGAATTCTCACCAAGTCAGAGGGCTTGTCCATGAGACCCCTATTGAAACATTTTGGCACGATTGAGGGAAAAGTCAAGCAAAAACCACGACATATCGTATGACCATTCCCAGCCTACACAATATCCTGTATTTTGGGGTCTTTCGAGCACCGGGAACATTGAAAAATTACCATCGTTCCGGGTACGGGGTGTTCGTCAAGGTTCCCCGGCACTTCCTTGATTGGGTAGCACGACAGCCTCAACTGCGGAGGTCAAGGTCATAGGCGAGCCCGAGGGACAGACCCATTGTTGGCACTGTGTTTCTTCAGATATGGGCGGCGGGGTGAGCGGGAAGAATGCGCCTGAGCACTGTGCAAGGCGCGGATGATTAGTTAGGCCGTATTTCTGCCGCAATTCATAGCAGAAATTGGTGGTGTCCTAAAAGTGTGGTGCGGGGTTCTGGAATTTCAATCAGATACTGGAAGGGCGAGCGGTGAGGTGCATTTTCTACGCTTCCGAGATGTCTAATTCTAGCTCGCTTTCAAGATGAGACTAAAAATGATACAATTGCGGCATGTCAAGACCACGACACATCGATTGGAAACTCGTCTCGAAAGCGCGAGCCGTCGTTGCCGAAACCACCGATATC
>JBEKLF010000185.1:0-17203 GCA_050010335.1 Terriglobia bacterium | reverse complement strand
AGCCTTGGTCGGGATGAGCCGAAAACGAATCGCACAGGGGGAAAGGCGCGAGAAAAACCCAACCGCCACCCCCACGGAGAAGTTTTGCTTGACAACGCCGATGCCGTTATAGACGCGCTACGCCCCTCCAGCCGCGAGATCGCCGGCCCGCAGCGGGTCTGAGATGATAAGATTCAATTCCGGCATTCAGGAAGGAGAAGCAATGAAAGTTATCGACCCGGTTTGCAAAATGACGATTGATTCGGAGAAAGCTGCCGCCACAAGCGAATACAAAGGCCAGACCATCTACTTCTGCGCCAAGGGTTGCAAAGCCAAGTTCGACCAGGCGCCACAGAAGTACGTTGGCAAATGAATACGGGGGGCCAAGTTGAGAGGCGATGGCCCATTTCAGTTATACTTAATTACATTATCTGGAGGACCGGGGTCGCGCTGCGTGGAGGGCTGTAAGTCGCTATGACCGAAACAGTTCGCGTGGTGCGCCGGTGCCAATTCTGCGCGCGCTGCGGGCAATTGATGTTTGAATTCTATCGCTCACCCGACGGCCACTTTGGTCTGGTCGGTGACGTGGGGGCTAAAGCTTCGGCACTCGGACTCGAGGTGCGCTGCCCAACCTGCGATGCACATTACCGGCTGCTCGAACGCGTGGATGCCGCGGGGCAACCGGTGGAGAGGGTGTAAGTCATCAGTTGCACGTTGTCAGCCGTCAGTAATCAGTTATCAGTAAGAGCTTGCTTCTGAGCTGCCGGGCAGTTCCTGACGACTGATAACTGGCAACCGAAAACTCCATTATAGAGATTCGAATCTCAAAATCGGCTCAAAAGGGAGATCTGCATGCGACCAGGACAACCTCTGCCTTTTCTGAAAGCAGGACGCATTGCCATCGGCGGGCTGATGGTTCTATTCAGTCTCAGTTCCGCGGCGTGGGGCCAGATGGTACAGCCCTTGCCGGCACAGCAAACTGTGGTCGTGCACGGCCACAAGATCGCTTATTACGAGGCGGGGAGGGGAAACACGGTAATTCTCATCCACGGCCTCGGCGCGGACTCACGACACTGGGCCGCCAACATTGACGCCCTCTCCCAAAACTCACGGGTCATTGCCATGGACATGATCGGCTACGGCCAGTCGGACAAGCCGCTGATGCGCTACACGGCGGCGAACTTCGCCGATTACCTGCGTGGCTTTATGCAAGCCCTAAAGATCCCCAAGGCAAGCCTGGTGGGAAACTCGCTGGGTGGTTGGGTGGCGCTGGAACTTGCCATCCGGCACCCGCAGATGGTGGACAAGTTGGTGCTGGTGGATTCGGCGGGGCTACAACCGACCGAAGGTTTGAAGATGCCGGCGGGGGGCGGACTGAAGAGCCTCACTCCACTCAATACCCAGTGGTTTTTTGATCTTATGGAGGCGAATAAAGCCTGGGCGACCACTGACCTCGGACCCAATTCCTTCGAGCGTCACGTGCAGAACGGCGATAGCTACACCGTGGCGAGCACGGTGGCGGAAATTATCACGGGCCATGATTTTGAAGACAAGAAACTGGGGAAAGTGCGAGCTCCCACGCTGGTCGTCTGGGGGCGCGATGATCTGCTCATTCCCCTGCCCATCGGCGAGGCGCTCCACCAGGGCATTGCCGGATCGCAGATGGTTGTGATCGACGGCACCGGTCATATTCCCATGGTGGGCAAGCCTGCGGAGTTTAACGAGGCGGTGGGCAAGTTCCTTAATTCTCCTGCTCAATGAGAAGAGGGTTGTAGTGCGGGCGTCCCGCACGCCCTCGCGGGAGCGTCCCGCTCCCGCCTTTGCGGGCAGGATGCCCGCGGTCCAAGTCGCGGCATGGCCATCCTGGCCATGACTGTTCACGTGGAAGATGCCCGTGCCACGTCCCCTGGCAGCCTGACCAGCCACAGCCGCTCCTGAACCAGGAGAGGAGCGAAGTTTCCACTCTCATGACGGACAAAGACTTTGAGCTGAACTCGCATAACGTGCGCGATTACCTCGCCGAGCAAGGCTTCCTGCATGGCGAGGATGAAGTCTCCGTCTGCGCTCTGGGGGGTGGCGTTTCGAACAACGTGCTGCTGGTGGAATGGTCCGGGCCGCACGACCGGCGCTGGGTCATCAAGCAGTCGCTCGGGAAGTTGCGCGTCAAGGACGATTGGCGCTCCGAACGCTCGCGCATCTATCGCGAGGCAGAATCCATCCGGACGTTGCGCCCGGTGTTGGGTCCGGCGGCGCTGCCGGAAGTGATTCATATCGACTTTAAGAAATTCCTTTACATCATGACCGCCGCGCCACTGGGGTCGCAAGTATGGAAGGATTCGCTGCTGGCCCGCCGCGCTGATTCGCAAGTGGCTCGAAACGCGGGGTTGCTGTTGGCGAAGATGATCAACGCCTCGCGAGACGATGACTCTCTAACCACACAATTCTGGGACCGCACGGTTTTCGATCAACTCCGCATTGATCCCTACTATCGCACCACGGCTTCCCGCCATCCCGAATTGCGCCGGGAGTTCGACGACCTTATTCGGACGTCGCTCGAAATCCGCACCTCGCTGGTGCACGGTGACTACAGCCCCAAGAACATGCTGGTGCGCGGCGAGAATATCTTTCTGATCGATTTTGAAGTTGTGCATTGGGGTGATCCGTCGTTCGATGCGGCGTTCCTCGTGAACCATCTATACCTGAAAGCTTTTCACCAGCCGACCGCGAGCGAGGAGTTCATCGCCCTGGCGGACAGTTTTTGGAAATCACTCCTCGCTGGGCTGGGGCCGGAAGCCGCTACGGGGTTTGAGGCCATGACACTCCGCCACCTGGGAGGGCTGATGCTCGCCCGCATCGACGGAAAATCGCCGGTGGAATACATACAGGACGAACCGACCAAGGAGGCGGTTCGGAACGTGGCGAGGTGGATCCTTCGCGATGACCCTCAGCGCCTGGCGGAGGTAGGGGAGCGGGTGGGGCAGAGGTGTAAAGGGTAAAGTATGACGGGTAAGAGGCAAGCGGGAAACGTTTGGGCGGTCGAATTGGCGGAAAGATAAAGTGTAAAGGGTAAAGGATAAGAGGTAAAAGGGAGCGCTGGAGTGGGGAGGGCGGCATGACTGACGACATGGATCGACCTGTTAGGCCGATTCGAGGTGCTCCAGATATTCGGGAGCGGACTGTTCAGTATGCGGTTCGAGCGATTGAACTTTTTCGGTTTGTGCAGAGAGGGAAGGATGTAGCTGGCCGGGTTATTGCCAAACAGTATTTGCGGGCGGCCACATCCATTGGAGCGAACGTTGAGGAGGCTCACTCCGGCGAAAGTCGCGCGGACTTCGTTCACAAGTTCGGCATCGCCCAGAAGGAAGCCCGGGAATGCTCGTATTGGTTACGATTAATGATGGACTCGACGATCGTTTCTTCCCAACGCCTGGCTGCCATTCGACGGGAGACGGAAGAAATATACGGCGTGCTGACGGCAATCATCGTGAACGCTAAACGAAAGATGAAAAATCCGGCGGAACCCGCAGTCGGTTGATTTATCGTTTACATCTTATCATTTACATCTTCTTAGTCTTTTCGATCGGGAAACCAAATGCCCAGAATAAACACTATTTGCGCTCGCGAGATTCTTGACTCGCGTGGAAATCCTACCGTCGAGGTAGACGTATTTTTAGACGACGGGGCGCGGGGGCGAGGCATTGTTCCTTCGGGCGCTTCGACGGGGAAGGGCGAGGCGCTTGAGTTGCGCGATCACGACCCGAAGCGCTTTCACGGGCTCGGTGTGCGCAGGGCTTTGGAGAATATCGCGCAGGTGATCGCTCCAGCCGTCCGCGGCATGGAGGCGGGCGACCAGGAGTCGCTCGACCATCGCCTGTGTGAACTGGATGGCACCGAGAATAAGCGCCGCCTGGGAGCAAATGCCATCCTGGGAGTCTCGCTGGCGACGGCGCGCGCGGCTGCGGCGTCAAGTGGCATGCCGCTCTATCTCTATTTGGGAGGGCAGGAGGCGGTGGAGTTGCCCGTGCCCATGGTCAACATCGCCAGCGGAGGTTTGCACGGCGGCGGCAACATCGACTTCCAGGATTTCCAGGTGATCCCGCTGCGCGCCGAGCGTTACTCGGAAGCGCTGCACGACGTGGTGCTGATTTACAAAGCCATGAAGGACGTTCTGAAGGCGCGAGGCGTTTACTCCCCAGGTGTCGCTGATGAAGGCGGCTACGCTCCCCGGCTTGAGTCGAACGAAGCGGGATTCGAAGTGATGGTAGAAGCCATAGAACGTGCGGGATTCAGGCCCGGCAAGGACGCGGCCATCGCCGTGGATGTGGCGGCAAGCCATTTTTACCAAAACGGCCGCTACCAGCTTTCGACCGAACGCGAAGAATGGACTTCCCGCGACCTGGTGGACCGCCTGGCGGCCTGGTGCGACCGTTATCCCATTCTCTCGATCGAGGATGGCGTGGCGGAAGATGATGAAGCGGGTTGGAAGCTGCTCACCGAACGCCTGGGCAAGCGCTGCCAATTGATTGGTGATGACGTGTTCGTCACCAACCCGCGGCGGCTCGCGCAGGGAATTCGCGAAGGCGTTGCCAACGCCGTCCTGGTGAAGATGAATCAGATCGGTACGCTGAGCGAAACGCTGGAAGTCATAAGGCTCGCACAGCGCGCCGGTTATCACACTGTGGTCAGCGCGCGCTCCGGCGAGACGGAAGATGATTCCATGAGCGACTTGGCCGTAGGTACAGGGGCGGGGCAATTGAAGGTCGGCGCCATTACGCGCTCCGAACGCCTGGCGAAATACAACCGCCTGCTGCGGATCGAAGAACGGCTGGGCGAACGCGCCGTTTATCGCGGGCGAGAAGTGTTCAGGATTTATAATTCAGAATCCGCCGCACGCGGTCGCAGTTTTCCTTGATCTCATCCTTGAAGCGGGGAAACATTCCCACCACGACGCAATCCTGCGGCTTGATGCTGTCGAAGGCCAGCTTAAAAGCATTGTCGACTTCTTCCGGAGATCTCACCACGCGGCCGGCGGCGAGAATCTTGAATAGGAAGCAGGTTTTGGAAGTCTTTCGCGCCACTGCGTACGCGCGGGGCGGATCGGTTTCAAGATAGACGTCCGAAGCGGGCAACGGCAACACGCCGAGCATCTTGCGATATTCCTCCGGTGTGCGGGTGCGATTGTAGACGCAGAGCATGTAGAAATCCACGTCCCATCCGTGTTCTTCCACGTACTCCACCACTTCCGGCTTGTGGGTTCCAATGCCCACGCGGATACCTGCCTGACGCACTCTCTTTGTGTACTCGAGCGCCTCGTCCATCTTGCCCTCGCGGAAGAGAACGTCGGTCCGTTCCCCATGGAGGTAGAGCGCCATGGCGTTCGTGCGCCGCACCACGTCTTCTACCGGGCCCAGGGTTGGGTCGGTCGCGATCAAGTGCATTTTCCCCCCCTTGGAGCGGAAATTCTCCATGTCCTTCACGGGTTTGTCTCGGTGGGCGTACTGATAGGCATTGATGCCGTTTTGCTGGCACTGAAGCAAGGTTTCGCAGATTCGGTCGGGGGTGTTCCAATCCCGCATCAATTGGTCGAGCAGACCGTTGAAGTGGGAGTATCCATAAAACTGGTTGCAGCCCATCACCATGCGGCTGATTTCCGCGTCGCCAAAGCGGACCGTGGGAAGAGACGCGACGGGGCCCGTTTGCGTCCCCGCCAGTGGGCGCACCGCCAAGGATGCCGCCAAACCGGCGGAGGACTTGAGAAAGGTTCGTCTGCTACTCATGGATTCTGTACCTCGCGAAGGGTATCGACAACGCGCATTGTGGATATCCCAAGAATGCCCAATGCTCCCCACTACTCAGCAAGACGGGAGCCAAATGAGGAGTAGGCAATGGGCCGAGATTCTCGGACAAAATGTCAGTGCCTGGCAGAAGGGTTCTCGTCCGATGCCCACGACAACGACAAATTGGCCGACGAATTTCTACCACCGCTGCTCGTCTTGACCCAGCATTCGGGGTTGGCGAAAGGTGTAGAATGGTTTGTTTTCGCGTGGCACCTCTTACTGCCACTTAGAAAGGCCCAATCCCTATGATCCGACGTGAATTCCTAAAGCAATCATTTATAGGAGGTGCCGCGATGACCGCCGGCCTGTGCGCGCCATCCTTTTCTCAATTTGCCCTGGCGAAGGGGCGGACGGGCGATGACGAGGTCCCCGCGTGGGGATCCTCGCGTTGGCCGGCCACGGGTCCCTTACGGGCCAACCCTGCGAATCCCCGCTACTTCACCGACGGCAGCGGCCGCGCCATCTTCCTGACCGGTTCGCACACGTGGGCGAACTTTCAGGATCTCGGCCTTCCACCCGTTGCGCGTTTGGACTACCCCGCGTACATCGACATGATGGTGAAGCACAATCACAATTTCATGCGATTTTGGCACTGGATGGCGGCGGCCTACGCGCCCTGGACGGACGAAAAGATCCTGTTCGAGCCGTTGCCCTATCTCCGAACGGGTCCGGGGGTGGCGCTCGACGGGCTGCCCAAGTTTGATTTGTCGAAGTTCAATCCGGAGTACTTTGAGCGGATGCGCTCCCGCCTGGTTTACGCCCGCGACCATGGAATCTACGCCGCCGTGCAACTTTTCCAGAGCTTCAGTGAGAAAAAGGGGAATGACCCCTGCGACCCCTGGCCCGCGCATCCGTACAATTCCAAGAACAACATCAATGGTTTCAACGGCGAAGAGGGCGACACGGGAATGGTCAGCCTTCACCGGCCCGAGGTGCGGGAGATGCAGGCCGCGTACCTGCGCAAGGTCATCGACACGGTGAATGACCTCGACAGCATCCTTTATGAAGTGATGAACGAGGGCGGCGACCGCGAGTGGGACTGGTGGGTCGTCAATTTTGTCCATGAATACGAAGACAAGAAGGGACGGCGGCATCCAATCGGGTTGACGGGATATAATTCCGAAGGCTTGAAGTCGATGCTGGAAAGCCCGTGCGATTGGGTCTCGCCCGGGTCCGATGATGGCGGTTACTTCAAGAATGACCCTCCCGAGTGGGACGGCAAGAAGGTGGGAGTGCTCGATACCGACCACCTCTGGGGCCATGGAGGAACCCCGTCGTGGGCCTGGAAGAGTTTGTGCCGAGGCTACAACACGCTGTTGATGGACTCCTGGGTCCCCATTCCCGGCCATCCCTGCGGAGAGGTCAATTGGGCCTCCCGCCCCGGCTATCCCACACGCGACTTGAACCGCGCCGATGCCTGGGTTTGGGAACCGGTGCGCAAGGCGATTGGCAACACCCGGGTTTACGCCAACAAGATGAAGTTGGTCGAGATGACGCCCCATAGCGATCTTGCGTCCACAAAATTCTGTCTGGCCAACCCTGGGCGTGAGTACCTCGTCTATGTTCCTGAGGGATATGAGGTGACCGTAGACCTGGGGGAGGCTGCGAAAACCTGGGAAGTCGAATGGATGCATCCCATCGAGGGCGACACTACAGCCGGAGGAAAGTTCAAGGGTGCGGGAAAAACGGAATTCATGGCTCCGTTTCCCGGTCCGGCATCTCTGTACTTGGTCACAGGTGGATGACAAAGGCGGGAGAAGAGTTCGGGTCAGGAGTCGATCATAAAAAAGCTCATCCAATTTGCCATCCTGATCGCCGTGGCCGCGGTGCCGTCGTTTGGCCAAGGCAACTACGAAATTCAGGTTTACGGCGCGGACACGATTGCCCCCGGCCGCACCATGGTGGAGTTGCACAGCAACTTCACCTTCGAGGGCTTCAAAACCGGCTACTTGAGTGTTCTTCCCGACGAGCATCAACTGCACGAAACGGTGGAGATCACTCAGGGCTGGACAAGTTGGTTTGAAACCGGACTCTACATTTTCACCAGCTACGGTCCCCACCAGGGCTACAAGTGGGTGGGAGACCACATCCGCCCGCGGGTGCGCGTGCCCGACAGTTGGCATTGGCCGGTGGGGGTGAGCGTTTCGACGGAAATCGGCTACCAGCGGCCCATCTTTTCCGCTGACACCTGGACCTGGGAAATCCGCCCCATCGTCGATAAGCAGTGGAAGTCGTGGTACGTGGCATTCAATCCCGCCCTCGAACGGTCGTTCCATGGACCCAGCGTGCCCCAGGGTGTGACCTTCTCTCCCAACTTCAAGGTGGCTTATTCCATCACGCGAAAACTCAGCGCGGGGCTGGAATACTATGGCTCGCTCGGTCCCATTACGGGCTTTGACCCCTTGTACCAGCAGGAACAACAAATCGTTCCTGCTATTGATTATGATTTCGGCCCCAATTGGGAGTTCAACCTTGGCGTGGGAGTGGGCGCCACGCGCAACACGGACCATCTGCTGGTGAAAATGATTATTGGCCACCGGTTTCGCTTCATCACGCCGCACGTGCCTCGCGTCTTGAAGCCCAATCCCGCGACTGGAGGGGATTGATTGAGATCGCCACCGATTCGCGCCCGGGTTGTGGTGCTCTTCCTGCTTTGCCTGGTGCCCGCATCGATGGCCCGGGATAAGGGGCCGCCCCCCGCGGGGCCGCCGGTTCCGCGGGGCCTTCCACCCGTTCCCTGGCCGGAGGACAATCCGTATTCACCGGCGCGCGCGGAATTGGGCAAGGTGCTCTTCTTCGATGGGAGGCTCTCGGCCAATGGGATGGTCTCGTGCGCCTTCTGCCACGACCCGGCCCACGCGTTTGCGGGCGCCGCAGCGCTTTCCGTCGGAGTGGATGGCAAGCTGGAACCCCGGCGCACGCCAACCCTCATCAACCGCGCCTGGGGGAAATCGCAATTCTGGGACGGCCGGTCGCCCACCCTGGAAGCGCAGATGGTTTTCCCCTTCACCAATCCCGATGAGATGGGCATGACCACGGACGGCGTGGTGCAAAAGGTTCGCAGCATTAAAGGATACGCGCCGCTTTTCGCCGCCGCATTCGGTGACAGCTCCGTTACCTACGATCGTATTACCAAGGCTATTGCCACCTTCGAACGTACCATCGTATCGGGAAACTCCGCCTACGACCGCTACCGTGCCGGAGACAAAACGGCGCTGACCAAGCAGCAGAAGGACGGCCTCGATTTCTTCAACAAGCAAGGCGAATGCGCCGAATGCCACAAGGGGCCGAACTTCTCCGACGAAAAATTCGCCAACCTGGGCGTGGGCATGGCCAGCGCCAATCCCGACCTTGGCCTCTTCGACTTCACCAAGAAACGCAGCGACATGGGGAAATTCAAAGCGCCCACTCTGCGCGACCTCGCCCATCGCGCTCCCTACATGCACGACGGCAGCGACAACACTCTCGCGGAAGTCTTGGATTTGTACGCGAAAGGTGGTCTGCCCAATCCGCACCTGGACACTCGTCTCGCGCCCTTTTATCTCGATGAGGAAACCAAGCGCGATCTCCTCGCTTTCCTCGATTCCCTCAACGGCGAAGGCTGGCAAAACATCACGCCGCCAACGGCGTTCCCGCAATAGCGCAGTGCCCGCCCTCCGGCCCTGCGGCTCTTCCAACGCGGCAGAGCCGTAACCAAACATGTAGGGGTGGGCTTGCCCTGCCTGAGGGCACCTCAATTACACGGAAGTATATACTTTACGTAAGGCGGGTCGGGCTTCCGTGCTCCGATGAGCCGAGGATCGTGACTTTAAGCCTATCCACCAACCATCTTTCCGTTTTAGGCAAGAATAGCTTCAATTCACCAAGAAACTCCTGACAATTTAATGGCATTTGGCTGAAACGCCATTCGTTGGCCCTAATATGCTGAGCGCCGAAATCTTGGAGCGCAGCAAGCAGTAAGCTTTCAGCTTTCCTTTCAAGATAATCAGGCAGGATGATTCTTATCGCCATCTTATCCTCCCTACTTCGGCCAGCCGTCCAGGCCCTTCTTCTTTGTGAGGGATTTCCTCATCAATCCTTGCCAATTCCCGTGAAGCTTCAAGTGATCCGTTTTGGGGCCTGGCTGGGCACCTGCTCTAGCGATTGGTTCCGATTTGCCTTTTTCTTCATTGTGGCAGGTCCTGTTTTATGATTTCGACCTTGCAATCCAGGCCCCCCACTCCGGCCCTCCGACTCTTCCCGCGCGCGGGTTCCAACTGGGCCGCAAGAGCGCGGACCTTTTTTTCGGCACGAATTGAGACCGGACAACTGCCGACCTTAAGGTCGCCGCTACTTTTGCTCATGTGAACCACATCGCCGCTAGAGCGACCGCAAGAAATTGATGAGATCCTGCTTGTCCTTCGGCTTCAGCCGATTATAGCGATCGATGACCCTATCTGCCTCGCTACCTGGACTCTTGTGCTCCTCGATCGCTTGTACCAGATCCGATGTGCGCCCGTCGTGCAGGAAGAAAACGCGTTGCCCAAGTCCCCAGAGCGGAGAGGTTCGAAACTCATCGGGGCCGGCGCTGCCTTGCGTGATGCCGTCGGCGAGACCTTTCCCCATGTGGTGGACGAGAAGGTCGGACCAGAGATGGGCCGTCTGATTAGAGAGGGCAGCACTGGGGATCTTCGAGGCGCCGCTTGCCATCCTGATGCCCGTGGTGAACGACGGCGTGTGGAAATGGGCGCAGCCCACGTTGATGAAGTTGGTGCGCCCGTTTACCGTGGAAGGCGTGTCGGGCGCGGGAGTGGGCGGAGCCAGCATGCGCATGTAGTCGGCGAAAGCCTCGATGTCGGAGACGACGGCCGTATAGGGGGCAGCGCCGCCTGTGGAAGTTGGGATGAAATTCAGTGCGTCGTTGGGAGAGGCGTTGTACAGACAGCCCGGAGTCTCGTCGCGTTCCTGAGGGAACAATTGGTTCGAGATTCCCATCTCGACGTTGTACGCCTCCGCCGCGAACATGAGCAGGGACTTGTTCTGGGCCTTCCAACCGAAGCGGGTAATGGTCCCATCGTTGGCGCTGAGGTTGGCATTGCCGCTCAAGTGCGCGTTCGGGTGTCCGGAGATGCCCAAGTCCGCCTTTGCGGACGTATCAGACTGCAAGTTCGCGAGGATCGCCGAGTCGGGGATCGCCTCGATGAGCCCCGCGCCAAAAACCGGAGTCGGGATACGGAAGACAAGGTTGGAATTCCCGCCCTGACCAGTGATCGGATTTCCCGCGGGCAGGAAATCGGGTTGAGAAATATTGCATCCTGGGGCGTCAGTTCGGCCAGAGATGACGAAAAGATTGTGCACGCCGCCATCGTTAGAACCGTTGGGATTCTTCTTAAAGCGGACCTCGCGAACCGGTCCGTTTGGCACGAGAAACCAGGGAACGGTGTTCCTTGCCCCATCGAGCGTGGCCACTTGAATCAGGGGGTTCTGCGCCAGGCTTGATCCTCCCGGGGCCGGCTGCGCGTGGCAAGAAAGGCATTGGTTGGAGTTGAATCGCGGACCCAGGCCATTGTTCGTGCCTCCCGCCACCACCTCGACTTCCGTGAACCGGTTGAACCCGTCCTGGAAATATGCGCTCTCGTCCGAAGTGAGGTTACTCAGGGGACCGCCAGCGGTCGCCGCGCCTCCGCGTACCCCGGGATCGACCGGCCCTTTTGCCGCTCCGCCCAATGAGCGAACGCCTGGTATGATTAAGGTTGCAGCAACCAAAGCAACCAGAACCTTTAGAGCCGTTTTCGGTCGAGTTTTCATGACCCTATCCTCCTCGAAATGGAATTCTTGCCCGGGGTCTATATCGACTTTGGCCTAATTTTTTGTTTATGGGACTCTATGGAATAACTATACATCCGTTTGCCGAATCAGGCTCCCATTTTTTCCGTTGGAAGTGAGCTTATGACCACAAATCCCAACAACGGAGACATGCCCGCAACTTCCGATGCCCGTAGCGCAGACCTCCGGTTTTGAGGTCTGCGGCCCTTCCCTACGCCCACACTGCCATCTGCTAGGGTCGACCTCCGTAGTGGAGATTTGTGGACATTGGGCAGGAAGAGCCGCAGACCTCAAAACCGGAGGTCTGCGCTACGATTGCACTCCCCCCCTACACTTCCTGCCGGGGATAGTGTATTGTTGCGGCGTGTCGCGACTGCGCCGCCCATAGCTTTCCGATCGATTCTTTTTCATCACGGTGCGCCTGCTCGAGCGGCGACGCAAACTCGATGATGCGGATTTCGAGCGCCTTGCGCTTGCCATCAATAGAGCACGCGCAATGCACCCATTCTTTTTTACCGCCTGGGTATTTCTTTCCAATCACTGGCATGCGATCTGCGGCCTGGATTATCCGCTCACAATTCCCGAGGTGTTGAAATCTATCAAGAATAGTTCAACGATACTCGTCAATGATGGGCGCGGTACGACGGGGGCGGTATGGCAGGAGCGCTATTTTGACCATGCGCTGCGAACCGTGAAGGAACATAGTGAGAAGGTGGAGTACATTCACCTGAATCCAGTAAAGGCGGGGCTTGCCACTCGACCGCGGGACTGGCGATGGTCGAGCGTGCACGAGTATTCCGGCATGACGGCGCCGGAGCAGATGCGCCGCTGCGGGTTAACGATTGACCGCATGAGTCTACCCACCGATCCGAAGACGCGAATTTGAACTCGTAGCGCGGACCCCCGGTTTTGGGGTCCGCGGCACTTCCCGAGGAATTGCGACGAATTTCAAAGATGCGCGTCCCCGTTCGAGTTTGGGAGTGTCCGTAGCGCGTCCCCCCGGTTTTGGGGTCCGCGGCACTTCCCGAGGAATTGCGACGAATTTCAAAGATGCGCGTCCCCGTTCGAGTTTGGGAGCGTGAGTCGAGCACTTCCCGAGGAATTGCCACGAATTTCCAAGACGCAGGCCCATCGTCGAGTTTGGCAGCGTGGGGCGAGAGAAAAGCCGCGGACCCCAAATTCGGGGGTCCGCGCTACGGCTGCGGGTCGATTTCCGTGAGACTCTTACCTATTTCTGCGCCGCATCCAGTCTGCCGCCGGTCCAGCGGATGGCGTCTTGCACCAGTGTGCGATAGGCAGGGTAGAGATGTGCGGTCTCACCGTGGCCGAGTTGAATGTAGACCACGCGCGACTTGGTGTAAGGGCTGATCCAGGCCACGGGACCGTCGCTGGTGGGAGCATCGGAGCGGAGAAGCACTTTCACGTCTGGTGAGATCCACATGCCCTTGTAGGTTTCGTCCCACAGGTGCATGGTACTGATATGGGCGGTGATGGGGTGTTGCATGACGGGCGTAACACACATCTCTTGACCATGGAGGTACGTCGAGGGGGGCATTGAGCCTAAAGGTTTGAGAAGGTATCTGCCTCCCACCACCTCCTTGTACCACCATTCCCAGTCGGGATAATCGATGATGGCGTGATGCAGCACCACAATCCCTTTGCCCGCTTCCGCGAAGTCGCGCAGGTTGGTCTTTTCTGTGTCGCTGATCTCGAGCGAATAGTCGTAGAGCACCAGAACGTCGTAGTCTTTGCGGAGGTCGTTTTTAAAGGCCTCATGGTTCGAAACGGCATGGTCCCAGTGCAGGTCGTCAGCGCCTTCAAAGACAGTGTAAAAGGTGGTGGGGTATTCGTGCCCGCCCGTGACCACCAGCGAGCGCAGGGGCGGCGGCGCCTGGCTCGCGAGTGCGCCGGCAGGCGTAAGCGTAACCGCGCCGGTGGCCGCCCATTCCACGCCGCGCGTAAACGTGCTCACATAACCGCTTTCCTGCTGGGCTGAGTTGTCGTGGCCCAGAGCCGAATAGAAGACGCGGCCCTGGCCGTAGTTCACTGTCCACATCAAGGGCTCATCTTTGCCCGTGCCGCCATTCGCCGGGTCATCCCAAGCGGTGGCCAGGATGTGCGCGGCAGGGGACATCTGGGGACTGTGGTAGAGCTCATCGGAAGTGCGGAAGGACTCTGGCAGACCATGGGTGATGGGATGCTCGCGGTCGACGAATTTCACCGTGAAGCAATGGCGCGGGGCGTGAGCGGTCTTGGGAGGGCCGAGCGTCCACCACCCGCCAATCATTTGCAAATACTCGGGCCAGGGGGGCTGCTTGAGGCCGGACGGCTTGTGGTTGTCGAGCAGGACCTCAACGCCACTGAAAGTGTAATTGGCGCCGTGGACCCCTACCAATCCTTTGCCCTGCTTGACGAAGTTCTCAACGGCCTTTTCCGTTACTTCTCCCCAGCGCGGGCCCTCGTAGTCGACCACCAGCACATCGTAGGCCGCGAGCGTCGCCGCCGTTATCCCGACGGCTTCTTCTTCCACCCGTACGTCAAACCGGCCGCTCGCCACCAGAATCTTGCGCAGGAATGGCGTGGTGGTGCGCCAGTCATGATTGTTGCGGCCGGAAAGAATCAGCACGCGAATTTTCCCCGGCTGGAAGAAGGGGATGGTCTCTTGGGCAAACATTGAGGAAAAGGCCAAGCCTAGGGCGAAGCAATAAGCAAAGAAAACGGACACATTGCGAATAATTCGATTCATGATTTTTCTCTCTTGGTTGCGAAGTTCCTCGAAGAGGAACAATATCATTAGCCGTGGGTGAAACCCACGGGTCGGGACCATCCACCAAGATGACTGTCGACCCCGGAGGGGTCGAACTTTTTTCCAGCCAACTCGGCGCCAAGCTACATTCAACCCCTTCGGGGTTGGGGAATCACTGGGGGAATGGTTCCCGTGGGTTTCACCCACGGGTCGGGACCATCCACCAAGATGACTGTCGACCCCGGAGGGGTCGAACCTTTTTCCAGCCAACTCGGCGCCAAGCTACATTCAACCCCTTCGGGGTTGGGGAATCATTGGGGGCATGGTCTCCGTGGGTTTCACCCACGGCTAATGACATTGGACCCCTTCGGGGTCCCAATTTCCAGTCCCCAGTCCCCAGCCCCCAGTCCCTCGAACCCAGCCCCTAACCCCTAATCCCTAGCCCCCAACAACCCGTTAAGGTGCACCAGACTCCTTGCGGCCTGCTGTTCGGTGCCGCACTCAACCGAAAGCACGCCATTGAAGTTTGCGCCGCGCAAGATCGCGATGACTCGCTGCCAATCGATAACGCCATCGCCGCAGGCGCATCCCACGGGCGTCCCGGTTACCTTGCCACGTTCCGCATCCGCATGCTCAACGGTTATATCCTTGGCGTGGACGTGAACCAGCAAGGGACAGACAGCCTTCAGCCCTTCGTAAGGGTCGCCGCCGGCCAGGTACACGTTTCCGGTATCGTAATTCACCCGCAGGAGCGGCGATTCCACGAGGCCGACGATTTTCAGCAATCCCTCCGTGGTGCGGGTAATGCTCTGGTGGGGTTCGATGCCGATGAAAACCCGGTAGCGCTCGGCGATTCGCATCACCGTCGAGAGCGTGTACTTCATGATCGGAAAGGCCTCATCCATGCTCACCCAACTGGGACGAATACCCTCGTCAGTATTGACGACGGGCGCGCCGATGGCGGCGGCGAGGTGGATGGCCTTCTGCAAATACGGCACGCTGATTTCCGGCCGCATCAGCGGGCAATGCGCGCTCAAGCCCGAGGGTTTTACGCCGTTTTGATCGAGGATATCTTTCATTTCTCCCGGATCGTCATCGAGCGAGAAGGAGTGAAAGTACCCCGCTTCACTCAGCAGCTCGCGCCCGTTGT
Organism: Terriglobia bacterium; assembly: GCA_050010335.1. Classification (GTDB taxonomy): domain Bacteria; phylum Acidobacteriota; class Terriglobia; order UBA7540; family UBA7540; genus Bog-366. The sequence continues at coordinate 1,686 of JBEKLF010000185.1, read as the reverse complement.
GGACCATCGGCTCCACATACTTGTAACCCAATTTCGCGGCCACCTCTACTCCGGCGGCAAAGGACTTGTCTTGCGACCGGATGAATTCCATATTTACGCCAACATCGATGCTCATAGTTCCCACTCCTTCCGCCAGGTGGTCCGGGTTTTCTCGCGGTAGGCGATGTTGCCGATGTGGCAGGCCATCGCCGAATAGTGCCCCTGCACCACGTCGGCGTTGGGCTGCTTGCGGCTGCGCATGCAGTCCAGCCAATTGTTCATGTGCGTATCGTTCACCCCCGCCACAGTTGCCTCCGCCACTTGGGAGTTCTCTTTGCTGGGAATAAAGTGGTAGCCGTAGCGGAAAATCGAGAGCCGCCCGCCTGTGCCCAGAAAAACGATGTCCGCGTTTTCCCGATTGATCATATCGGTGATGGTGGCTTCAAACGTGACGTTGAGCTTCTCCGGGTATTCCACGATGAAGTTGACGTTGTCCGCCGTGTCGCGCCCGTCGTCGTAAAGATAAATGCCTCCGCCCGCCACGGCCGCCGTGGGATGGGTAAGGTTCATAAACCAATGAATCACGTCGACCATGTGGACGAACAGGCCGCCCGTCTGCCCGCCGGTGGAGAAATCCCAATCAGCAAAGCGATTGAAATACCGCCTGGGATTCCAGGGGGTCTTGGGCAGCCAGGCCAGGCATGCATCCCAATTGAGCCCCTCGGGTTTCTGCTCCATGCCGGGAGGGACGGGGGTCAAATAACCGCTGTTGCCATTCCAGATCGTTCGCACCATGTTGACCTTGCCGATCAATCCGGTATCGAAATACTTCTGCTTGGCTTCGGCAAAGTGGGCCGTTGTCCGCTGCTGCATTCCCACTTGCAGAATGCGATTAGATTCACGCACGGCGCGCACCAGCGGCGGCCCCTGCTCGGGCAGCGAGGTCATGGGCTTTTCCACGTAAACGTCCTTGCCGGCCTTGCATGCGTCGATGGAAATGAAAGAATGCGCGTGGTCGAATGTGGCCACAATGACGCCGTCAATGTCTTTGCGATCGAGTAATTGATGGTAATCGGGATACTTATCGACGCGGGCACCCGCCACTTTTTCGGCTTTGTCGCGCCGGGCGTCATAGATGTCGGAAATCGCCACCCATTCAATGCCGCCGGCTTCGTTTGCGCGGGTCATCAAGTATTGTCCGCGATCGCCCGACCCGATGATGCCGAGCCGAATGCGGTCATTTGCCCCCCAAACGCGGAGCGCCGCGGCCGCGGTGGCCGCGCCGACCATAAAAGTCCTTCGCGAGATATTGTTTGTCAATTTGGTACTCCTTCCGTGCGGAATATAAGGCTCTCCGTTTTTACAGAGGCGGGACGATGAGGGTCCTTTTTGCACTTCGAATTCTGGTGAAGAGTTTGCGAGAGCGGGGTCGAGTATGAAGCGCGCCGAGTGCCGTTCCGGCGCCTCAACCGGCTAGGTGGAAATGTAACATGCTTGCTCGCGCGATCCAGGCCTTCCTTTCAGGTCTTCGGGCGGGCATGAGTATACACCCCTATACGCGCAACGCAAGCCTGCCGTTGGATTGGCCTGCGATTCAGACAGTGGGGGAGGGCGCGAGGCTGGCGGGAGGCAGGAGCGGCGAGACGAGGGGAATTGGGCGCAGGAATGGGGGCGTGTTGAGACGGGTGGCGGCTGTGTCGTAGGGTG
>JBEKLF010000184.1:0-17322 GCA_050010335.1 Terriglobia bacterium | reverse complement strand
GCCATCGAGGCGTTCATCGCGGCCTATGCCCAAAATGCCAGGCCGTTCAAGTGGCGGAAGCGCGAGGTCGAGGGTTCGCAGCTTCGAAATACTATCGTTAACTTACGCAACTAAGCACTAGGAAGAACAGAAGTGTGCTCATTTTCCACATAACTCCAATCCTTCTTCGCGCGGCCTTAACCGACGCGAATCGGCTGGCGCCCGCTGCCGCCGGATCCCACGCCAACCCCCCCCACGAGGCTCTAATACTGCGAGTTCGTTGAACCTAAGCACTATTGACCGTTCGGCATCTGGTCCGGCAAGTCCAGATATGCGCCCGCAAAGACCAAGCCTCTCTGAATGGGGAGCGTAATGCTCACCTGGTTTGATGAGCCACTCTTCGTTTCGCTATCGAGACTCGCGAAGTAGCACCGGGTTTTTCCTTGCTCCTGGTTGCGTCTGGTTTTGAAAGGATGCAGAATCTTCGGGACTCCGTTGATCATTGCTGCCAAAGGCATCGGCTGCGGTGGTACGTTGAGTTCCCCTGGAGGCGCTGTTCTCTCTTCTGTTAGAACATGATCCGAAACCCACTGGTTATTCTGTTCAACTGTCTCGTCTTTGAGCAACAACACCAGGTAGGCTTTGTCATACGCCCACGGATCCAGCGACCAGGCTGATTCGGATGTTGAATTAGAGAGGTACGCATTGGCCTTTTGCGGAAATTCAAAACTCGCGCCCAGCGTGGTTGTATCGCCAGAGGACTGGAGGACGCTCCAGTTGCGGATGTAACGGTCCGACTCCGCCACCCGCGCGTCCTCGGGCTGGAAGATATGTTGGCAGCCCGCGGTCGAGTCGGGAGCAATCCAGAGAATCCGCACTTGTTTGCCGGGAACCGTCACTCGCAGCTTGCCGCCCTGGGGATACTCGCCATCCGTGGGTCCGCGGAGAGTCATCCCTCCTGGGTACACTTCGTCCACCACGAAGCGTGTGGATTTCGGCGCCTCCAAAGCCAGTGTCAGCTCGCCAACCTGCTCCACAGGCCCGGGGTTGATCATAAAAACAAAGCCTCGGTCGCCGCGGATATGCGAATAACCCGTCAGTGAGTCTGCTTCGCCCCGGTCGATGTCGGCAAAGTGCACCGAGCGCTCGAAGAGCTTGTCGTTCTGTTTCAGGTAGTCCTTGTTGGTCTTTGCCCAGTCTTCCCAATGCTGTGTAAATTGAAGCTCGCTTTCGGGAACGTCGTCCGGAGCATCGGCAAAGGCCAACTGGCCCGCCAGAGCCAGCGCGCTCAGGAGGGCGTACCGATACCCGGCGCGGTCATGAAGGTGTGAGTCCCTGCCAAAGTGATTGACATTATTGAGCACGTGGTACCAAGGCCGCAAAAGGTTTTCGTGGGCCAAGCCATAAAGGTAGGCACGGTTCATATCGGCGTACAGCCGGTCGACATGAATGTCCGGTTCGACGGCCGGATGTGCGTCGGAGCCACCGCCATGGTGGCGGCTGTCAGCGTATCGGCCATACTGGGGATTGTCCAGTCCGCTGTCTGCGCCGAGCATCAGCCCCGGCGCCGCTTCATGCATTTGCTGGGCAAACTGCACCATTCGTTGGCCCTGGGCATAGATCGAGTATTTCCCCGGCAAATGTCCTTGCACGCTCTCGTCGCACGGCCAGACCGTCCAAAAATCGGCCCAGTGGAAACCGCGCAGGTCGTATTTCCGAACCAATTCAACGATCTGGCGAAAATACGTTTCCGCTTCCGGGGAAAGCTTGCACAGGGGACTCTGCCAGTAGGGAGCCACGAAACCCCAACCGTCGCTGGAGCCAAAATCGTTCCACCAGCCTGTCTTAATGTCGTATTTGTTAGCGAGATCAACCCAGCCCTTGGCGAGATCGGGTGGCAAAAGGAGCGCCATGTCAGTGGGTTCGAGAGCGTCCATATATTGGACACCCATTTTGTGGGCCGTAGCAAAGAATCTCTCGGTCCACGCGGGGTTCTCTTGAAGCGACTTTGTGCCAATCGTGCTATCCCAGCCTTCCAGATAAATATCCGGAAATTGCTTTTGCACAGGGGTCACTTGCGTGTGGTACTCAATCACCCAGTCACGAACCCCTCGGTCGAACCCCTCCACCTGTTCGCCACGGTTGCGATAAACTCCCACGACGGCCTTGTCGCTCTCGAAAGTACCGCCCGGCCCAACCATGATGCCGGGATAGAAGGTCATCGCATCACGCTTGTGGTCCCAATAGACGGTTTCGAGGCACTCAAAAAACCCGCCTTTTTCCATGCGCGCCACCGGATAGGTGAGTTCCGGCCCCGCAAACAGATCCAGCAAGCGTGGTAATCCCAGCGAAGAAACCGTCACATCCAGAACCTGAAGGTCAGAATCGCCTTTGTTCTTGATGGTAAGCCACTTGTGATAGAAATGGTCCTGGCGTCGGAGCTCGAAGTGGACAGACAAATCCCCCGCCTCCGAGGTCAAATCCACACGCAGATGATTGACATCCGGACTCGAGTCGGAGGTGTCTTGCCCCACCACCTTGAAATCGGCCGAAGACAACTCACCTTTCGCGGTTCGAATCAGGAACGGTCGCGAGTTCGCGGTCGCGGCACTTTCGCCCGTCACCATGTTCCTCAGTAGCGACTCTTTAAGGCCGCCGGTTGTCGAGACTTCGAGTTGCAGGAACCCGTTGGTGAGAACGGTGATGCCGTTTCGCGGCTTCTGGATGGCACAGGCTACTTTCGACCACTGGCTCTCGGCGACGATCAGAGTCGGTGAGAGGGTGTCCGTCACAATGCGGGTTGGTTTCAGTTCTATCACTAGCGGTCCAGCACGATCAAAGGAGTTGTCGGTTGGCCATTCGTTGTAGTACGTGCTTGGGGGTCTTTCCCATGGCTCCCCCGTCCTGAATGCTCTAACCAGCCGTGGTACAGAGTTCACTACTGCGTAGGGGACTTCGCTGTAGGCTTCGAACTCGCAAACATAAATGCCCAATCGCTCCGGCGCCCGCCGCGACTCCGGGTCGGGCGGCTCGGTAAATAAGATTCGTAGCCGCGTCGTCACTACTGGGGAAAAGGTGTAACGCACGCTGGACGTCTCCTGCCCAACCACTCGAGCCTGGATATCGTTCCACCCGTCTTGCTCCCAGTACTGAAGGCATGCCCATTCTTGCGTCCTGGCCATCACCGGCCCACGAACCATTCGGCCGTCGAGATAGCGGACCACCACGCTGGATATCCGATGAGCTTCAGGCCATTCGACGCCGATGTCGGCAGGGAGGTCCACACTGCGCGCTGCCCAGTAACTGAGCAGGCTGCCGTCGTTGACCTTGGAAGGCTCGTGTTCGGGGACGACCGTAACTCCAGGCTCCCAAGAGCGCGCTATACCTCCAAGGGTGGCCAGCGCCAGATTGTTCACGGGAGTGCCCTGGCCTGCGCATGGAAAGCACAACGCGCACAAAGCACTCAACGCGGCTACCCCTCTCCCAATGCGGGAAAGAACGTCTACCGAAAATTGCGTCAACACGAGAATTCCTCCTCCTCGCCCCAACTGGACGTGGTTTACTGCCGTGGTCACCCCCGCGAAGCGGGGGTCCGCGGAAGGTAGCATCTGGATGCCCGATTTCGCGGGAATCACCGGCGGCGATCTTCGAGAGCCCGTTGAGCACCCATTGTAGCGGCTCTCTCTGACCGCCGTTCGTGAGTTATCAATGGTTGCCGGCGCTCACCGAGCGCCGCTACAGCACCAAAACGCCAATTTGAGACCAAACTGAATGTCGTGTGGCGTGCCAGATTGGGTCTCGATCGCACCGAAAGCGGCCCCGCCCAAGGTCACCGCCGGAGGAGCAAAGCCAGACACCCCCCGCAAAGCGGGTGGCTTGATGATTGGAGGAGGATGTTACTCCTCAACGGTCCAACCTCTTCGAGTCTCACTGGTCGAACCAGTGGCTTACTTCAGAGGCAGTCAAAACGCGCTTGCGTGACGTGTCCATTAGGCCGTTCTCCCCTCTGCTATTCAGAAGCTATCCAAAAAATGCCGTAGGAGCACGCCATGGCATGCCCCGACCTTTGCCGCTACAGATCACCGCTTCTTCATTCGCGGGGGGGGGCTCGCCGAGCGGCACCTGGTCAGGCAGGTCCAGGTAGGCTCCCGAGAAAACCAGACCCCGCTGAATCGGCAGGGAAATTTCAACTGTATTGCTTTCGCCGGGCTTGGTTTCCCCTTCGAGCGCGACGAAGTAGCAACGTGTCAGCCCCGCCGATTGGGCGCGTGCCGTCTTGAAAGCCTGGGGCGGCTTCGCCACACCATTCACCTGCACTTTCAACGGCCCGGATTCGTAGGAACCCTGCAGCTCCCAAGCCAAAGTACCGGCGCCTCCCTTCGACATTGAGTGCGAGAAGTTGTCGGGCACCCAGTTGTCGTCGAGCGCGGCGGTCTCGTCCTTGAGCAAGAGAACCAGGTATGCCTTATCGAAACTCCAGGGTTCTTTGGTCCAAGCGGACTCAGCGACGGCCGAGGAGAGCTAGGATTGCGCATCGCGGGGATAATTGAAGGTGGCTCGCACGGCCACGGTGTCAGCACCGCGGCGTGATACTGTCCAATCGCCCACGTAGTGCTTCCATTGGGCGGCCCGGGCATCTTCCGGCTGAATGTTGCCGGGCCGCTCGCCTGAGGCAGGAACGATCTTCAAGATGCGGACTTGCTTCGCGGGCACCGTCACCCGTAATTTGCCCCCTTGCGGGTACGCGCCGTCACCAGGCCCTTCGAGCGTCATACCGCCCGGATAAACCTCCTCGACACTGAACTTCGCTGAGGTCGGGGCGTCCAGCGCCAGAGTAAGTTCGGCGATCTGCGCGACAGGCGCCGGGTTGTCCAGAAAAACGTAGCCTCGGTCACCCCGGATGTGTGCGCAGCCGTCGAGCGCCTCCGGATTTCCGTTCAGGATGTCGTTGAAGTGCAGAGTCCGATCGAAGAGCCTGTCCCCCTGCTTGAGATAATCCTGATGGGACTTGGCCCAGTTTTCCCAATTGCGGGTAAATTGAATGTCACTGTCGGAGATTTCAAGCGGCGCGTCGTCGAAGGTCAACTGTGCAGCTATGCCAATGGCGCTCAACAGGGCATAGCGATAACCGGCCCGGTCGTGTTGGCGCGATTCCATGCCAAAATGGTTGACGCAGTTGAGCAATCGAAACCAGGGGCGGAGGAGCGATTCGTGGGCGAGTCCGTACAGGTAAGCTCGATTCATGTCCGCATAGAGGCGGTCGATGTGAATGTCCGGCTCAACCGAGGGGTGGGCGTCAACGCCGCCACCATGATGGCGGCTGTCCGCATAGCGGCCGTACTGGGGATTGTCGAGTCCACTATCCGCCCCCAGCATGAGTCCGGGGCTCACCGCGTGCATCTACTGGTTGAACTGGATCATGCGTTCTCCTTGGGCGTAAATCGAGTACTTGCCGGGAAGGTGCCCGTGGGCTGGGTTGTTACAAGGCCACACGGCCCAGTAATCGGCCCAGTACAACCCCCGGAGCTTGTAATTGTCCACAAGCTCCACCGTCTGATCGAAAAGTTTCCCGGCCTCGGGAGAAAGCTTGCAACGATACGGCTCGAGGTAGGGGACCATCGGCCCATAACCCGCGGGGGAGCCAAAATCGTTCCACCATCCGGTGCCGATCTCGTAACGATTGGCCAATTCTACCCAGCGCTTCTGCAGATCCGTGGGCATGAGCAACGCCAGATTGGCGCCTTCTGTCGTGTCCAAGAAGCGGATTCCCATTTTGTGAGCCATCGCCAAGAACTGCTCGGTCCATTGCGGGCGCTGGACCAAGTCCTTCATCCCAAAATCCGCGGACCAGCCCTCGAGGTAAATGTCCGGCCATTCCTTGGCAATGGGTGAGACATGCGCATGGTATTCAATCACCCACTCGCGCACTCCCAAATCAAACCTTTCCACTTCCTCGCCGCGGTTGCGATAAATCCCCACCACGGTCGTTTTGCTCTCGAAAGTCTTTCCGGGTGCAATCGTCATGCCCGGATAGTAGGTGAGCGTATCTCCTTGATGGTCAAAGTAGACCGTTTCCAGGCATGTGAAGAAACCACCCTTTGCCATCCGGAAGATGGGATAGCTGAGTTCCGGACCTGCCCACAGATCGAGCAATCGTGGCAGCCCCAACGAAGATACAGTCACATCCAAGACCTGTAGATCGGAAGCGGCTCTATTGGTCAGCGTCAGCCACTTGTGGAAGAAGTGGTCCTGCCGGTTGAGTTCGTAATGAACGGACAAATCGAGCGCAGCAGAGGTGAGGTCGACCCGCAGGTGGCTGGCCTCGGCGTCAGAACCCGACGTGTCGGCCTTGACGACCTTGAAGTCCGCCGGAGTCAACTCCGCTTGCGAAGTTCGAATTCGAAATAGTGCGGCATGGGGCGTGGAAACCTCTTCGCCAGTGACCAAATTCATCAGCTTGCTCTCCGTCAACTTTCCCTGAGTTGCAACCTCCAACCGCAGGAATCCGTTTTTGAGCCCAACCCGGCCCAAACCGATTTGTTCAATCGCACATGGGATTCGAGCCCATTTTGACTCGGAAACGATTAGCGTGGGCCTGAGCGTGTCGGTAAAGACGCGGGTTTGCTTGGGTTCAATCACCATCGAGCCCGCATCATCATAACGGGTATCGCTTGCCCATGGGTTGTAGTACCCCGGGAAGGTGGCAGATGGATCTTGCCAGCGGCCATAAGTATTATTGTTTGACCAGTCGTTGTCTTGACGTAGAACCAGACGGTCCTCAGCAGAACTGACCCCCTGATACAGAGCTTCCTGGTAGGCCTCAAATTCACACACGTAGATTCCCAGAGCGTCCGGAGTGCGGCGCGATTCTGGGTCCGGTGGCTCCGAGAACAAGAGGTGCAGACGGGAGGTAGTTACGGAAGGAAACGTATAGCGGACCGCGGATGTCTCCTGACCGAGGACTTTGGCGTCCAGGTCTTTCCATTCTTCATGGTCCCAGTATTGCAGCCGGGCCCATTGTTGGGTGCGGGCCATGGCCGGGCCGGCCACCATCCGGCCATCGAAATAGCGCACGACCACGCTGGAAAACTCTTGCGCTTTCGGCCATTCGATTCCAATGTCCGCCGGCAGGTCCTCGGCTCGCACGGCCCAGTAAGTGTGGAGACTGCCATCGTTCACTCGAGACGGGTCGTGTTCGGGCAACACGTGGACGCTAGGCTCCCATGATCGCGCCTGCGCTCCCAGCGCGCTCAAAGCCAGGTTCTTCGGCCCGTCCTGCGCCAGAAGGCGCCTCGCCACTCCTCCTTGCAACCCGAAGAGCAAACAAGTAATGGCCCAGATTTTTGCATTTGGGTAGTTCTTAATGAAATTCATTATGATTCACCTTCAGCAGCTCACCGACAGCTTAAGCTTTGATAAAGATTTTCCTTTTGTACATCCAGAACAGAACTGCCCACTCTACAACAAACACCCATAGAGCGTTAAAGGCAGGTCCGGCGCTCCCTAAGTGCCCTGCTATTCCGTTCGTAAAGGCCCCCACTAGCTTCTCAATGGGCAGGATGCTGGTGGTCATATAGATGAAAATCGGATTCATCCCGATCACTACAAAGAACAAGGTCCACTTCCGGTACCCGCGGATGTCCACCAACCAGTAAAACAGCAGGAACATCAGGCAGGCGCATCCGGCCGATGCCAAGCCGTAGGTGGTTGTCCACATCTTCATTTCGATGGGTATGATAGGGCTCAGGCCGAACCCTAGGATCAGCAACAGGATTCCCAATCCGCCGATCATCTGGGCCTTTTTTTGCCTCGACCTTTCGCTTCTCAGCAACTCACCGACGATCAACCCAATCAGTGTGGTTGAAACGGTGGGTATCGTACTCAGGATAGTTCCCCACCCCTCGAAGGCATACGGCCAACGGTTCCAATGAGGCCGAAGGAAATGCAGATCGACCGCATTAACAAGGTTGTGGTTCAGCACATAGGTGCCCGCAGGAATCCCTGGTGCCGGGACGAGAGCCAGGAGTAATGCGTACACGGCCAGGATCACTGCAGCGACTGTGGCTTGAACCCGCAGCGACTTGCGCGCCATCATGGCCGCAACGAAGTAGGCGATAGCAATCGGTTGAAGCGCGCTACTCAGCTCGATCAAATAGGGAGACCCGAGCAGGACCGATTCGCGCACCGAGCCGAGCAAGAACAGCACGATCGCACGCGACAGGGTATGCAGCCTGAAATCGCGGTCGCTCTCGGTGAGCGAGCGTTTGGCGAGTGAAAACGGGATCGACACGCCCACCATCAACATGAAGCTCGGCCAAATGCAATCGTAGAACCTCAACCCAATCCAGGGAGTGTGGTGGGTCTCGTAGGCCACGAGGTTGAGAACTGGATTGTGAAGCCACGATGCAAGCCCCGCGAACAAGGCGTCACCACCGATAATCCAAAACATGATGAAACCGCGGAAAGTGTCGAGCGACACAAGCCGCTCCGCACTGGGCGGTTTGCTAGAAATCGCTTGCTCTGCCTGTTCTCTCGCCGGTTCAGCCACTTTTTCTTTATCGGTCATATCCCGTTTAGCCAAAGACGTAACCTCCCTTGCGCTGCAGCGGCGTTCTCTGACCGCCGTTGTTGTGTGCATCGACGCACAGAGAACGCCGCTACAGCCGATTGTCTACCAGTTTGTAAATGAACCGTCCGGCCGATAGCACTCGGGGCGGCCAACCACCTTCTCCGTGATCTCAGCGATTCGCCGGCACTTGCTCGCATCGAACTCTACTCCCAACCCCCGGCCGTTCATTAAACCACCATTTGCCTTTCTTGACATCTGCCCATCACGACCGTGTGTCTGCCCTTGATTTTGGTCAGCGTATCTTCACACATTTCGAGCATGTCAGGGAGAATGTGCGGGTTATAGCCACAGTCTCCCCACGCGCCGAAATTGATCAGCAGGATCGAAGGATCTATCTCCGTTTGGCGTGTAGAGGCGCCCACGCCTTGTATCCCCAAGCTTGCCAAGGTACGTGCTGGGTGGGGACAATCGGCGCAGTCCTTATCCTCAAAACCCCGTGTAACGCCCACTCGCAATTCGTTGAGCAGGCCAGGCGCAAGCCTATGAGTCCAATCCAGTTCGGCGTTCTGACCCCGGGAAGTTTGGCGTATGTTGAAAGGGTTAGAATCTCCCGGAAAGAATTCGTTGGAGTCCGCGAACAGATAATGAGCGAACAATTGGTCTTTCGCAGAAAAGGATTCGTCAACCCGCACTACGATGGAGTTGTCCTGCTCGCGATATGGCGTTTGATTGACGTAATTAAGGATGCCCGGCGAGTTCGGTGCCGGGTAAAGCGTCAGAACCTGCTTGGCGACAGGATTCACGTTCTGAATCACGTTGCCGGAAATGGGCTGCCCGGCAAGCACGGCAGAGCATGCCCTCACCCTGCCCGCGGGACAAGTGAATAGATATTGACTTGCAGGATTAAAGAGCTGCCCGCTTCCAAAATTGAGACATGCCGACCCGCCCGAACCACAAAGATTCGTCGTCAGACTGGTAAGAAGCGAGTTGAAGTCCCCAACTTTTTGAGCCGCAGTGGGGAGCAGGCCCGTCACCGACTCGCCCTGGACCTGTCGTAATCCTTCGCAACTGGCGAAAAAAAACGTCTTGTCCTTGCGAATCGGGCCTCCCACCGCGAACCCGAACTGGTTCCGGATATACTCTGGTACAGCCGAGCCCGGGATTTCCGGGCCCGTTACCGGGTTAATGTTGTTTACGGCAAAAAGGTTACGCGCATCGAGCGTTTGGCCATTGCGCATATACTCTCAAGTCGAGCCATGGAGCTTTTTGATGCCCGATTGGGTGACCCTACTATCACCGTACCGGAGGCGATACCGTGCGCTGCATCGTAGGTGTTGTTTTGATTGTTGAATTCCTTCACCATCTCTGGGACCGGCGCCAACGAGAACCCACTATTGTTGAGTGCACTATTGATCATTCCGTTGATCAAAATCAGGTTCCTGGCAGACCCCTCCCGGCATAGCTTTGACCGTTGGAGCCTGAGCCAGTAGCAACCATCGAAACCTCTGATCTTTCCGTCGTGTCTATCATGCCGGGAACCAGGAGGACCAGCGAGTTGGCATGGCGCAAATTGAGAGGGAGATCGACGGCGGCCTGGTTGCCGACAACCGTCCCGACGCTGGCGCGGGTCGTACTGACGAGCGGTGCTGCCCCTTTAACCTCGACTGATTGCGTAGTCTGTCCGACTTGTAGCACCACATGCAAGGTCGCCTTTTGATACAAGGTCAGCGTGATTGGGGAAATCACTGTGGTCGTAAACCCGCTTTTCGCCGTTCAGAGAGAGTACGTGTCCGGAGGCAGGGCTGGAAAATGTAACTCCCTGCCGAGTCGGTGGTAGTTTTACAGCGACGCCCGTACTCACGTTGGTGACAGTCAACTCCGCTTGAGGAACCACTGTCCCACTGGCATCTCTAACGGTTCCGCTTAACGTCGCGGTCACTTGCTGGGCCCTGCATTGCATACCAGCCACGACAGCAAGTACAACCGAAGCTCGCCCTAACAATTTGGGCACCGCACCTTTTGGCTTCATTGTCCCATAAGTCATAAACTTAGCGTCCCACATTCCTTCCGGGCATATGCTGGCATACATCGCGTTGTACGACTTGTCAAGCCCGAAATTTGCCTGAAATGTGCCCTAAATTTGCAGTCCTAAATTGCGATTCAGACAGTGGGGCGAGGGCGTGAGGCGGGAGCGGCGATAGGGAGGGAATTTGGCGCCGGAGTGGGGGTATGTTGAGACGGGTGGCGGCTGTGTCCTTGGGTGAAGACGCGTTGCCGAGTACCGCTCAGGCGGCTGACTTCTGGCGTTCAGTGGTGAGGTGAGAAGCCGTGGGTTGAGAGGTTGGGTCCGAGCGGTCAACGGCTATGGGGATCGCATATCCTCTGGATATTTAATAGCGAGGGCACGAATTTCATAAACAAACTTCAGAAATAGCTTCTCCCAGCGTCGCGCCTGTTGCGGCGTGTACGCATAGAAACCACGCTCATTCGCCACTCCGCGAGCGTCCGATCCAATCAAGCTTTTCATCTCTGGCGGGAACCCGATGGCACAGCTGAGTTCTGGCCGGAGATCTCTCATGACCGCAGCATAGGCAGGTATCTCGTTGCGCATGCAACGATCGATATCCTCGATGGACGCGTATCCAGACTCCACCAGGTGGAATGCTTCCCGGAGCAAGGCGTACATTAGGCGATTCGTGGTGAACCCGCGAATGTCCTTGCGCAACAGGGATGGGTCCTTGCCCCAGTACTTTGCTAAAACGACGAGGCGCTCGGCATATTTGATGCTCGAGTTGCGTCCACAAATAATTTCTATAGAGCGACTGACATGTGCGGGTTCCATCCAATGGATTCCTAGAATTCGCTCCGGAAACTTCGCCCCCTTCTGCAGAATCCTGACTGGAATTGCGGATGTATTCGTGCCGATGATTGTTTGAGGGGAAACAGCTTCTTCCACTTTTCTCAGAGCTGCCCTCTTTTCTTCGACGCTCCCCATGATGGATTCAATAACAATCTGGCAATGCTGGAGGGAATCGTATTCTTCTGTCAACTTAAGTTTCTTGATCAGACGGGCTACATCTAGTCTGAGGCTTCCTTCTTTCGCCATTTGCCGTAGGAGTGTTTCCACCTGTCGATGCACGTGTCGATGGTTAGATAGGTTGCGCGATATTGCCACAACGGGATGTCCGGCGGCAAGTAAACACGCGGAGATACTTACCCCCATCGGGCCAAGATCGATTACCCCTGCCGGAAGCGTCTCAACCTGGGAAGGTGAGACACGAGAGAGTTCTTTGCTTTTCGTTCTTGTCGTCACGTTTGTATTCGTTTCTGCCAAGAGGGCCACTACTTCGATGTTCGCTGCCGCGGCATCCTGAGAGTCAGCCGTAACGCCTGAAGCGACGGCACGGTTGATCCTACCATGATTCGATTTCGAAAGGAATTGAGCGACCCCAAGGGAATGACACCACCAGGGGAAGGCAGGGGAATGCTGTTGCGGAGTGCACATTGAATGTGGTACTGTCCCGACCGTTGACCGTCGGCGAAACGCAGGAGAATCGGGTCTCCTTTCGTTGTCGATTACTCTGCAACGACTGCAAGATGCCCACGAATTGGGAAGGACTAGATGCGGAGTTCGTCTTGGAACGGCTCGGACCGATTGACCCGCAAGTGGCCACGCTTTCAATCGACCAGGACGAAAACCCAAGGTTGCGATTGTGAGTTTCGCCTCGCATCCGTCGATTCTGGCAGGGGACGAGCTCACAACTTCCGCCCTCCGGCAACTCAATAGACTTTTTCCAGATGAGGGGAACTAATCATGTCAACCAAGGTAAGGTGGGGAGTCATCGGATCCGGTGGAATTGCCCGCCGCCGAACCATTCCCGAAGGAATTATTTCTGCCAAGAACGGCAAGCTGGTGGGGGTCTTCGACATCAATTCCAAAGTCAACGCCGAAGTCGCCCGGCAATTTAATGCCGAAGCCTCGGGTAGTATCGATGAGCTGCTCGCAGCGGGGATTGACGCTGTCTACCTGGCTACGCCGGCCAGCAGGCATCATGAACAGGTGCTGAGGTGTGCGCAGGCCCGCAAGCACGTTTTGTGTGAGAAGCCTCTGGGGATGACAGTCCATGAGGGCAATGAGATGATAGCCGCCTGCAAGCGCGCCGGTGTGCAGTTAGGCTGCGGTTTCATGATGCGTTTTCAATCACAGAATCAAAAGGCGTTGAAGCTCATTCAGGAGGGGAAACTTGGCCAGCCGGTCTACGGTCGCGCCCAGCTTTCGTGCTGGTACCCGCCGATGGAAGGCGCCTGGCGGCAGGACCTGGCCCAGGGCGGCGGCGGTTCGCTGATTGACATGGGCGGCCACTGCATCGATTTGCTGGAGATGTTCTTCGGGGCGGTGAAGAGCGTCAGTTGCTTGATCAACCGGACAGTCCACCCGTATGCGTCCGAAGACAGCGCGGTGGCGACACTCTTCTTCGCGAATGGCGCCCTGGCAACCGTCGACACGTTCTTTTGTATTCCTGACGAAAGCAGCAAGAACGTCCTCGAGCTTTACGGTTCGCGTGGCAGCATTCTGGCCAAAGGGACGATCTCGCAGGCGAGCGCCGGAGAGATGGTCGCGTGTCTGGAGGAATCCGACAAGGGTTATGACGCCCAGCAGGCTCGCGCGTCGGGCCGAGATGTGGAAATAACCCCTGATGTGGTGAATATCTACTGCGCGGAAATTGAGGAGTTCAGTCAAGCTATTTTGGAGGGGCGCCCAGCAACGATCAGCGGAGAGGTCGGTCTGCGGAGTCAGAAAATAGTTTCCGCCTGCTACGAGTCAGCCGGAAGTAGGAAAGTTGTCGACGTCATCTAGAAACCCAGAAGACAATCACAGTGGGGGGCGGTTGTGGAGCGAAGCGATACAATCTCCCCCCGTACGTTTGGTGGTTCAAATCATCGGAGGTCATAGGAATGGATCAGGCAAAACGAAAAGAAATTTTGGCGCGGGGTGGGCTGAGCCAGGCTTGGCAGGCGGAGCCCATGCTGGGCGGTTGGTACACGGAAGAGGAAATCGAAGCCGCGGTGAGCGCAATTCGCAGTTCCCTGGACCCCGCGGTCGGCTTCGGCTTCTTCTGCGACGAGATCGTAGAGTTTGAGCAGAAGTTCGCCGCATACATCGGCACCAGGTACGCTCTCTCGGTGACGTCCGCAGGCAGCGGCCTGGATGTGGCAGTGCACGCGCTGGACTTGGAGCCGGGCGATGAGGTGATCGTGCCGGCCATGAATTTCCGGGCGGCGCCCTACGCCGTTCTGGGCGTTGGCGCGAAGCTGGTTCTTTGCGACTCCGACGAGAGGACCCTCAACGCCGACCCGGCCGATGTGGAAGCCAAGATGACTCCGCGGACGCGGGCCATCCTGGTGACGCACATGAATGGCCTCTCGGCGCCGATGCCGGATTACCAGAAGATTGCCGAGCGGCACCCGCACCCCAAGTACGGACCGCCGAAGGTGATCGGCGACGCCGCGCGAGCACTGGGCGGCGGCTATCAGGGTGGCAAAATCGGCAAGCAGGGCTGGATGACCGTCTTCAGTCTTCATACGATGAAGATGATGACGACGCTCGGCGAGGGTGGCATGATCACTACCGACGACCCGGACTTGATGCTGCGGTTGCGGGCGATTCGGCAGTGGGGGATCGCCGTGTCGGAGGACTTGGAGATTGCTCGCGGTAAGAAGGGCACCGGCGACATGGGCTGGGGCTCCAACTATAAAATGACCAAGATCCAGGCGGCGGTGGGGCTGGTACAACTGCGGCGGCTGGACGAGATGATCGCGCCACGCGTGGCCTTGGCGCATAAGCGCACGGAAATGCTGAGGGACGTGCCGGAATTGACGCTACCCTTCGTGCCGACGGGACACGAGGCGGTCTACTACCTATACAACCTGCTGGTGCCGCGGGAGTGGGCGGGCGCGAAGCGCGATCAGCTCATGGCCATTCTCCGGAAGGATTACGGAGTGGATACCGTGGTGGCCAATCCGCCGGTGTACCAGAACGATGCCTTCGTCCGGCGCATGACCGAGGGGCAATCCTGCCCGCGGGCGGAGGAGCTTGGGGCGCGCCTCTTCAACCCGCCGATGCACCCGCAAATGTCCGACGCGGATAACGAGTACATCTGCGCGGCGATCGCAGAGGCCGTGGATCGGGTGAGGGGCTGAGGCAGGCGGCGAGGGACGGAAACAGCGCGCAGCTCTGCTCGAAGCTACGGGGGTGTGCTAAGGCCAGTTGCGGATTCATTCGGCGGTCGCATCCTTGACGCCGGATGAGTTCGCAGCGATGGGTATTACCCTCGCAGCCTATGGGTCCCTTGGATTTCGGTGGTCACTGCGGGATGGGCTTTCGAAGCTCGTCCCAGATAGTAATCGCCAGCGTGCTGGCGAGTACGAGTATCCCCCCAAAGATCGCCATGACCGTTAGCCGTTCTCCCAGCCAGATGGCCGCGATGGGCAGGCCGAAGAAAGTAATCAGGTAGTTGGAGAGAGCGGCTTGAATGGCGTCCAATTGCTTCAGGGCTTTGAGAAAGAGCACCATGGAAAGGAAGTTGTGAAAGAAGGTCAGTGATGTCAAACCAATCCATGTGTGCCAGGTGAAGTGCGGAACTCGGGCAAAGACGTCCCTTTCCTGATGGAGAATCAGTGGAGTCATGATGATGAACATTGCTACATAAGTGTAGAAAAGCATCTCCATCGGCGAATAACGTTCCATCACCTTTTTCCCATAGGAGTTGTAGAAGGAACTACCCATGACTCCTGAAAAGATGAGCAGGTTGCCGAGCAGATAGCCCTTTCCGAAATTCAAATTCCCGAGATTGAAATTAGAGCAGAGGAGCACGCCGAAGATAGCCAGAGCGAAACTGACCCATCGGACGCCTGTCATTTTTTCACCCAACAGGAGATAAGCCAACAACGCGGTGCAGACAGGCAACGCCAACATCAGCAGGGCTGCGTTGCTGGCCAACGACATGCGAGTTCCCCAAGTTACCAACACCTGTCCGGGGAAGACGCCAAACAGGGCCAGGATGAAGAAAAGAAGAACATCCTTCCAGCCCCGCTTTCCGTGCGGGGGTGAGTTTTTTCTCTCGGCGCGAATAAAGGGATAAAGCATAATTGTCGCCAAGGTCATTGGCGCCCAGACGGTGAACAATGAGCCCACCTGGTCCTGAACCAGTTTGATACAGGTGAACTGCAAGGCCCACATCAGATTGCAGCTAAAAAGGAAAAGCCAGGATCGCACAAGTTACTCCTTAGAATTAAGGGTCAATACGAACCCTCGGGGTTGATGGTGCACCTATAGATGGATGGGGAATGGTATTGGCAGCGCATTCTGTATTGGATAGGCACTGATAAAGGCCAAAGAGGCGACGAACAACGCTGGACCGGGCGCAAAGAAAAATTCCTCTATCCTATCCTATTGCCAACTCGTGGCCCTTGCGCATCATGGCGCGCATATTCTCGACGGGCACGTCGCGCGGCACCATTTCACCACTATCTAACATAAAGCTGGCGCCCCGGGCGAGGGTCATAATCCTCGCGACATCTTTTTCAACTTCCGCAGGCGTTGCCCGCATCAGGATTTCAATCGGATCAACGTTGCCCATGATGCAGGTCTTGCCGCGCATCGCCTCGAGGATGGCCTTCAAGTCGGCGCCCGGTCCAACACTGATGACGTCCGGCTTCAGTTGAGCCTCCAGTTCGATATGCGGAATGGAGATTTCACTATTGTGCAGGAACACCATGCCGCCGGCCCTTTGGCAGGCCTTAATAACCTTCCCGCAAGGCTCCGCCGCAAGTTCCTTGTATTGAGCTGGCGAGAGCAAGTTGGAAAAGGCGTTGCAGTCTCCCAGCCAGATGGCGTCGGCGCCCGCCTTGATCTGTGCCACGCTCCACATCGACTGTAGCTCGACAAAGAATTCCATGGTCTCCCGCAACAAGTCGGGATCGTCGAACATCAGCAACATGGGCTTTTCGAGGCCGAACATTAAGCCGGTCGAAGAGTAGGGAGCGGCATTGCTGCCCACGACGCATACGGAATCGCCGAATTCGGCCTTCAGCCGGCGTAGCGCCTCCAACTTCGCAGGCATCCGGCCGTCTCGCGTCGGATCCGGAATCTTTAACGATTTCAGCGTCGCCCGCGTGGCCGGCAGAAAATCGTGCGTCGCTCGCAGGATATTGCCTTCGCCGACGCAGCCCACGCCCAACACTTCGAACTCGATGCAGTCGTCCATTTGGAGCCAGGCCCAGTCGTAGTCGAACTCTCGCACCGCGGCGCTCCACACCTCGACCAGTTTGTCCGCGCTTTGGACAACCTCGTCATAGTTATACCTGCCATACCATTTGACGTCGAATTCCTCACTCATCGAGAAAACCGGAATCCGCCGAGGCTTCCTTAACTCCACACAAGCCCGGATGTCATCCATTACGCCTTGATATGCCATTTTGTGCCGCCTATTTGGTTTCATTGTTAAGATGAGGTTGGCATACTAATTTGATGACTTATGCACCGTGGCTGCGGCAACCTCTTCTAGTCGAGTAGTATTTGGAATCTGGTTTTGACTGCGAAAATATGGAACGATAGTCTTGTTCGCCGAGCAAAGCAACCGTTTTCTTTTCGCACCTGCGATTCAGACAGTGGGGGAGGGCGCGAGGCTGGCGGGAGGCAGGAGCGGCGAGACGAGGGGAATTGGGCGCAGGAATGGGGGCGTGTTGAGACGGGTGGCGGCTGTGTCGTAGGG
>JBEKLF010000183.1:0-17517 GCA_050010335.1 Terriglobia bacterium | reverse complement strand
ATGCCTCGCGACCCACCGCGCAAAACTCGGGGCCGAGCGGATCGCTACTCCTTCCTCGTGAGGAATTTTCATCCTCCGCTTCCTGCCGGTTTATCCCGGCGCTTTCTGAACCTTCATTTTCGCTAGTTGGTTGCGCATTCCGAGTCGCGCTGCCCATTCCCGATCGCGGAGGCTGCAAGGTCACGCGCCCTCCCGCCCATGCTCGTGGTCTGACGTCATGGTCTCATATCCCCTTTCGTTTCATACATATTCTGGCCTCGCGGCGATAAGTGGTTTAGTTATCATACACATTCTGGCCTGGGGGTGAATTTGACCCAAGTCAAACTTTTATCTCCATTGTTTTCAGATACATTCTGGGATAAGCCTTCATTTTTTAGTCCCCCTTTTTTTCACGCTCGCCGACGACGAGTTAATTAACTCTTTTAATTTCAGTGGCATACGTTTTTGCAAGGCCTCTTGCGAAACTCATAACTCCTTCATTTTCTAGTACATTCTGGCCTTCTGAGGCCTTTCTACGTTTCCAAGGGTGGGGCTTCAGGACCGAATTTAGAAGCGGCTTTGCGCCGCTTTCATGGCGAGGTAAACTCGCGGCTACATTAGCGAGCCGGGACACCGAAACACAACAACCTCGGACAGTCACACGAGGCTCGCCCGTTCCGCACTCGGCCCGCGAGGTCAACTCATCCCCCGGCTCTATCCACCGGGGCCATTCTCGTGCCGTTGCTATTGCCCGTCGGATTAGAACCCTGCCAGGATCGAGTGGCAGGAGCAGATTCGCAGCCAGAGCGGACTCCTCCAGCTTCCAAGTGTACGCCAGCTTAATAGTCTTGTCAAGAAAAATATTGGCCTACAATTGGAGGCCTATGAATCGGACAAGATGTCGCGACTGGGACGTTCTCAGCGGGCAGCGCGCGGTTGATCGAGGAAGTAGCGCGGACCCCCGGTTTTGGGGTCCGCGGTTCTTCCTTCGCAAGAACGTAAATCTTAAAGACGAGCGCCTGAACTCGTGTTCGGGAGTGTGAATCTGCGGAAGAGCCGCAGACCTCAAAAGCGGAGGTATGCGCTACTCCCGCTATTCTTTGCCCAGTCTTGAAAACGAACGGTCGATGGTGAGCGACAGTGAGGCTCGCGCGATCTCGACGTAGTTCGCCAGGGCTTCGCGATAGAACGTAAGGCTGCGCCCGCGCACCACATCTTCGGTTGCGTGGGGCTCGACCATGTGGTGGGTTTCGTGCAGCAGGATGCTGAGAAGGCGGAAGCGCAATTGTTGATCGTGGAATTCCTTCAAACGGCTTCCGGCGATGAATTGCGTATCGAGCGCGGTATCCATCAACGGCTGCGCCAGCCAGCTTTCCACGCGGTCGAAAGCGATGTCCATTTCCCCCACGGCGTAATCCCCGAATGCGTCGTGGGGCTCGGAGAAAGGCAATTCTTTCACCAGCACGTGCCGATGGCCCAGGCATCCGCACACATTTTTGCGGCGCAACTGAACGACGATCAGCCCGGGCGCTTGCGCGAGGATTTCCTCGTACGCATCGCGGCAGTGCTCGGGTGTTTCCGCCCAGTCCTGCTCGACGGCGCGCGTTATCTGCTCCGCCCTTGCCGGGTCGCGGTAGCGATGCGCCACCACCACCACGGGGTACGGGCGGTCGGTAAAGGCCGCCAGCCGGTACCGCCGCCCTGCCAGCCACTCGATCCAGCGCGCTGCCTGTGGACGCGATGCGAGGTAGCTCTCAATTGCGTGTGCCAGGGGTGGATGCTCGGGGGCCATAGGGTCCTATTGTAATTGTGTGAGAGGCAATTGAGAGTTTAAAACTGAAGGGGTGAGAAAGTTAAAGAGTCGAAAGTCGAGAGTCGAAAGTTGAAGAATCGGAGCAAGAAATCGCGAGTACACCCTCAATGCCACAATCCCGTGGTTCAGTTCTACCTTCCGTGATATTTTCTCTTCGTTCGCCGAAATCTGGGGCTTAACCGGTTATCTCGACAAATCATTTGGAAGTGGCCTGACGCGGCCTTTTCGCGAGGTAAACTCGCCGCTACAGTACGGTGGCGAGATAGACTCGCCACAGCAATGGCGAGGTAAAGTCGCCGCTACGATTCTGCGGCGAGGCAGACTCGGCGGGACAACGTCATCATGCGGTAACCTGGCTGCAACAATGGCGAGACAAACTCGCCGTTACACTACCGAAACCCGCGAGATCTTATGGACTCTTCCCTGGCTGAAGTCATGCCCAACGCAGTTCCAGACTCCGGCCTCACGAGTCGAGCCGCAAAGTACTGGCGCTGGCGTATCTTCATCATCACCTGGATCACCTACGCGGGGTTTTACCTTTGCCGCAAGAATATCAGTGTGGTGATGCCGCTGCTCCAGCAGGATCGTGGGTACACCAATGCCCAGTTGGCGAACTTTGTCTTCGGCTACAGCCTCTTCTACACCGTCGGCCAATTTGTTTGCGGCCTTCTTGCCGACCGCTTCGGGACACGGGTGGTGGTCAGCACAGGGCTCTTCGTGGTTGTCGGCGCCAACATTCTTCTAGGCTTTGGGTCATCGCTCGCTTGGCTAATCCTTTTGGCTTGCCTGGCCGGCGCCGGACAATCCACCGGTTGGTCGGGACTGGTTAAGACCATGGCCTGCTGGTTCCGCCCTACGGAGCGGGGTGTGGTGATGGCGTGGTGGTGTACCAATTACGTGCTGGGCGGATTCCTCGCGACCGTCTTTGCCACGTTCGTCGCCACCAGCGTGTGGCTGGTTCCGCGCTGGGGTTGGCGACGCGGATTCTGGATGCCTGCTCTGTTGCTCTTGGCGATTACGCTGATCTACGTCTTTTTTGTGCGCGATAACCCCTCCGACGTCGGCCTCCCGGACGTGGAAGAGGCCCCTGTGGTCCCGGCCACCGGAGTGGCTGGTTCCGCAGCGTCAAGCACCGCCGGCGCTGCTCGATCGGCGGTGCGTGCGGTCCTCGCGGAACCTGCCTTGTGGCTCATCGGGTCCATGTATTTCTTCCTCATCCTCACGCGGTATGCTTTCCTTTTCTGGCTGCCTCTTTACATGACCCAGCATCTGAAGTATTCCGTGCAAGACGCGGGTTACACGTCATCGCTTTACGAACTGGTAGGCTTTCTCGGGGCCATCGTCGCCGGCTACGCTTCCGAGAAGCTCTTCCAATCCCGCCGCTTTCCCGTGGGAGCGCTACTGCTTTGGGGACTCGCCTTGACCAGCCTGATCCTGCCGAAACTCAGCACCATGGGACACCTCTGGACCGCTGTCGGAATATCACTGGTCGGAATCATGACCTACGGTCCTGACACGTTGATGTCGGGCGCGGCTGCTCAGGACGTCGGTTCCAAAGAGGGCGCCGCCACCGCCTCCGGTTTCATTGACGGGATCGGACACCTGGGGATGATCGTATCCCCGTTTGTCGTTGCTTTCGTGACCGCACACTACAGTTGGGATGTTCTTTTCTACCTGCTCGTGGTCCTTTCCTTGATTGCGGGTGGAATGCTGGCGACGCGCTGGAATTACAAGGGGCGGGGCGCGGGGGCAACTTAGGCTTGTCGGTAGGCCGAGTCTCAAGCTAGACTCATTTTCATTTCACTTGGGCCCGGGCGCCCTCCGAGGGACTCCATTGGGAGAAAGTATCGACAAACTTTTGTTCACGCCAGGACCCTTGACCACCAGCGCGACGGTCAAGCAGGCTATGTTGAGGGACATGGGTTCCAGGGATTTTGAGTTTTTGGCCGTGGTGCGGGACATCCGCCAGCGGCTGCTCAGCCTTGCCGCCGTTTCCAGCCCCGATTACGAAGCCATTCCCATGCAGGGAAGCGGCACCTTCGCCCTGGAGTCGGTGATCGGGTCAGTGGTTCCGCCCGCGGGGAAAATCCTGATCGCGGTCAATGGTGCCTACGGACGGCGCCTCGTCCAGATTGCCTCAGCCTTGAACATTGCGAATGGCGTGATCGAGTGGGAAGAACATCAACCTGCCGCACCGATTGAGATCGAACGCGTTCTGGGAAGTGACCCGTCGTTCACCCACGTGGCGGTTGTCCACTGTGAAACCTCCACCGGAATGATCAATCCGGTTCGTGAAATCGGCGAGGTCGTTAGCAAGCGCGCGCGCCGCTACATCGTGGACGCAATGAGCAGCTTCGGCGGGATTCCCCTCAACATGTCGGAGTGCGGAATCGACTACCTCATCTCCTCGGCCAATAAATGCATTGAAGGCGTTCCGGGGTTTGCCTTCGTACTCGCGCGGCGGGAGGCGCTCCTCTCCACGGCGGGCTTTGCGCGCAGCCTGAGCCTGGATTTATTGGCACAATGGAAAGGGTTGGAAAGCAACGGGCAGTTTCGCTTCACCCCCCCAACGCATACCCTTTTGGCTTTTCATCAAGCCTTGAAAGAATTAGAAGAAGAAGGAGGGGTGGAAAGGAGGGCAGCCCGCTACCGTGCCAACTGTGAGATTCTGCTGCGGGGAATGCGCGAAATGGGCTTTGAGGAGTACTTGCGCCCTGAATTCCAAGGTTACATCATCACTTCCTTCCGTTATCCGCGTCATCCCCAATTCAAGTTCGAGACATTTTACGGGCGGCTGAGTGAGAACGGGTACGTCATCTATCCCGGCAAAACCAGCAAGGCAGATTGTTTTCGCATCGGCAACATCGGCCACATCTTTCCGGATGATATCCGCCAACTGCTAATTACCGTGCGACAGACACTCCACGAGATGGGTGTCGAACTTTCTGCTGCCACGCGGTCAGTCGGGCGGGGCGAAAAACGCTAACCCTCGCTGGGGAAAAAAGAGGGAGAGGGCAATCGGCCGGAAAGGCGGAGCCTTTCCGCAGAGCGGCGCGGCGGAGCCGCTGAAACCAGTAGAACAGGAAAGGAGCGGCAAGCATGGATTTTGTCTTCCAGCGATCATATCGCGGCCCCCTTAAAGGCATCATTCTCGACTGGGCGGGAACCACCCTGGACTACGGTTGTTTCGCGCCTGCGGTGGTATTTGTTGAAGTCTACAAACGCAAGGGAGTTCCCATTACCATCGAGCAGGCGCGGGAACCGATGGGCGCGCACAAAAAGGTTCACATCCGGACGATCGCGCAATCGGAGGCCGTCGAACGCAGGTGGCACGAGGTCTTCGGCCGCTTGCCCAATGAAGAGGATGTGGAGGCAATGTTCCAGGATTTTGTCCCGCTGCAACTGGCTTGCCTTGCGGACTACGCCGACCTGATCCCGGGGACGCTGGAGGCGCTCGCAGACTTTCGTGCGCGGGGAATGAAAATCGGTTCGACCACCGGATACACAACCGAGATGATGGCAGTGCTCCAGGAAGAGGCGAAGAAACGTGGGTATGTTCCCGATTCGAGCGTTTGCGCATCCCAAGTGCCTGCTGGGCGGCCCTATCCGTGGATGTGTTTGCAAAATGCCCTCAACCTTCAAGTTTTTCCCATGGAGAGCTTGGTGAAAGTGGGGGATACATTACCCGATATCCTGGAGGGGCTGAATGCCGGGATATGGACCATCGGCGTGGCAAAAACCGGCAATGAGATGGGCCTGACGGAACAAGAGGTGTCCACCCTCGATGATGAAGTTCTCAAGAGGAAGCTGGCAAGGGCTTATCAGAGGATGTACGCGACAGGCGCGCACTACGTTGTGGACGGCATTTCCAACGTGCCGGATGTTTTGGACAAGATCAACGCTCGCTTGGCGCGGGGGGAACGTCCCTAGTAGCTCATCGCATTCGGAGGAAATAAACCAACATGCCCAGCGGGAAGGACGACCTCGCGAAGTACAAGTCAGAGGGGGACTTGAACATCTCTTCTCGACGAAAGGACTGGGCGCGGAAGAATATCGATGCCGAGACCGAGCGATGGCTCGATGAAGATGCAAAATACTTTCTCCATCAATCGTTGTCCACCCCATGCCTGAACGTGCTTTCCCACTGTGATGGAATCTATATCGAGGACCTCCAGGGAAGGCGTTACATGGATTTTCACGGGAACAACGTCCACCAAGTGGGGTTTGGTAACCGCCGGGTGATCGAGGCCATCAAGGCCCAAATGGACGAACTCCCGTTTTGTACTCGCCGGTATACCAATATTCCCGCAATCAAACTGGCCAAGAAGTTGGTGGAGTTAGCGCCAGGAGATTTGAACCGCGTGCTTTTTGCGCCGGGGGGCACGGTGGCGATCGGAATGGCTCTCAAGTTGGCACGGGCTGCAACCGGTAGATTCAAGACTATTTCCATGTGGGACTCATTCCATGGAGCATCGCTCGACGCGATATCCATCGGGGGTGAGGCCATCTTTCGGAGCGGCATGGGTCCGCTGCTTCCGGGCACCGAGCACGTTCCACCTCCAGACCCTGTCCACTGTCCCTGGGAATGCGGAAAAGAATGCAACCTCAAGTGTGCCCGGTATCTCGAGTATGTGCTCGAGAAGGAAGGCGATGTGGGAGCAGTGATTGCCGAGACCGCGCGCAGCACTCCCTACATCCCGCCTCCGGAATATTGGCAGGCCATCCGGGCAGCATGCGATCGTCACGGTGCGTTGTTAATCCTCGACGAAGTCACCACCTTCCTAGGCCGGACGGGAAAGATGTTTGCCTGCGAGAATTATGGCATCGTCCCCGACATGCTGGTGATCGGCAAGGGGCTGGGCGGCGGGATATTCCCTCTGGCCGCGCTGATTGCGCGCGAGGGATTGAACATGGCGCCTGATCGCTCCTTGGGCCACTACACCCACGAGAAGAACCCGGTGGCGTGTGCGGCAGCTCTGGCAACGATCGAGTGCGTGCAGGATCAAGGCCTTCTCGAAAATGCCAAAGAAATCGGCGGCTACGCCTTGGGACGGCTCAGAAGTATGATGGAGAGCCACGAGATAATCGGCAACGTGAGAGGACTGGGATTACTCATGGGCGTGGAGCTGGTTCGGAACCGGGAAACCAGGGAGCGCGCCACGGATGAGGCAGAACAGATTATGTACAGCGCCCTGGCCAAGGGTCTGAGCTTCAAGTTATCGATGGGAAACATCCTGACACTCACGCCGCCCCTGACCATCACCAAGGCCGAAATGGACAAGGCCCTCAATATCCTGGACGCTTGCTTTGAAGAAGTGGATATCCAGCGCAAGGGATCTGAGCGACGGTGAGGGCAGTGATCGGACGCTCTTTAACCGCTCCGCTCATCCGAGCGCGAGCGGATTTTCTCCCGGCGCCAGAATATCGGCGGGTAACCCCATCACTTGCGCCAGGGTTGGGGCGATTTGCTTCAGCGAAATGCGCCCGAGATTTTTCTCGGGGGCGATGTCACGTCCCACCGCGGTGAACATTGCCTCCATGCCCGCGTGGGTGGGGAGGTATCCATGGGTGCCTCGATCCTTGGGTGAATCGGCCACAACCGGCCCTTCCAGCCGGTCGGAGAAAGAAAAGCCCGGCGCGGCCTCGATCATAAGTTCTGCGTCGGGGTCGGATTCGAGCGCTTCCAGTTGCTCGCGGTCGATAATCTCCTGCACCGCGCCCGTCGAGCGCAGGCTGTCAATGGCGGTCGCCAACCGCCGACGATCATCGGCCGAGGGTTCCTCCAGCCAATAAACCGCGAGCGAGCCCCCGGCGCTCACCGCTCCCAGCCGCCGCAAGGCCACTGAGCCGTCGGCGCCGCGTGCGAAGAGTCCATGCTCGGCGAAAACCACCAGCGGCGCGGCCTCCTTTTCCACCGGCACGAAGCCGTGATCGGAAAGCACCACCAGCGTTGTTGCGGGGTCGGAGGAAATGGCGTCGCGAATCTTCCCAATCGCCTGATCCGCCGATTCCAGCGCTGTGAGGGCCTCCGGCGCGGCGGGGCCGAATGTGTGCGCCTGCGAATCGTACCAAACGAAATGTACGAGCAGTAAATCCGGCCGGTAATGGTTCCACAGGTAGAGCGCGCCTTCGCCGCGTAATTGGTCGGGATCAGCCTTGCCCAGCATGGGCATGAGCACTTGTGCCAGTTCCGCGAAAAGTCCGGGAGTGGCATACCGCGCGGGTGTGGCAAAGTCTTGATGGGGGTCAGGTACGGCGGGGTTCCAGATTTCCGGAATGTTGTGTTCGATGCCCGCACCTGCGCTCACCGGCCAACTGAGGCCGGCGATTTTGCGGCCGCTGGCGCGTGCCACGTCCCACAACGCCGGCACCCGCAGCGCCTGCGCGAACCAGCACCAAGGCCGGTCCTTTTCCGTGGGATCAAGCGAAGCGAGGTGGCTGTAAATGCCATGCCCCCGCGGAGGAAGGCCCGTCACTAGGGTCGAGTGCGCGGGGTATGTGGTGGAGGGGTAAATGGTCTCGACTGCCTCTGCGCTCGCTCCGGATTCTTCCAGGGCATTGATATGCGGGAAGCGGTCCCGTGATTCAGCGGCCCGGTAAATAGCTGGCCGCAGACCATCCACGGAAAGCAGTATGAGTTTTGCGTTTTGAATTGTCTTAGGGTGCACTAGATCACACCTCGATTGCCCCCATCACGCCGGATGAGGTGGTTCATAGATCGAACAGCGCCTTCGCATTTTTCCGCAAGCTCTTGAGGTTCAAACCCTCAATTTCGCTTAAGGCTTCGTGTCCCGGTGCGCGATGCCCTCGACGTGCGTCACGAAGGCCTCCGGCTTGCCCGGGGGAGCAAGCTCGAACTTCACCTTCAGTGTTCCATCCTCATTTTGAACATAAGTGAGCCTTTGGCGGGGAGCCTGCGGACCGGCGTCGCTGAGAAAAGTCAGCACTTTCCCCTCCTGGCTAAAAGTGGCCGTATAATGAATGACGAAACCCTCGCTGTCGAAATAAATGGCCCGGGTCGGTGCGGCATCAGAATCGCGATAAACAACCAACAGGTCCTCATGCGTGAAGGCCGGGCGCTGCGGCGTGGCGGGGAAATCAAGGAGGTTCTTTCGCACCAGGATTTTTCCCTGCAACTCGAGCTGGAAGGAAAACGCACCCTCTCCCTTCCCGGGCTCACCGTGGCCCTCCGCGGTCCAGGTGCCGACCAGGAATTTGTACGGCGCCCAGGCATCAGGCGTTTTGGTTTGTTGCGCAGCCGTGAATGACGGCAGCAATAGGAATCCCAGACACAGAATCATTCGTCTTGTCATTCCATCACCTCCCTGGACTGACCCGGTTCCGCTGGAGTCTCTTTATCACATTTCGACGGCTCGGGCCACCTCTGGGCTAAGAAATGGTTCTCTGACATTCCCCCCTGCGAAGCACAAGAGAGCGCGGCATGCTATACTTAAATCATCTTAAGGCGATGGAGTTCGCCTCCAACTGTCCTTTACTTTGGGACTGATAACTCCTGCTATGACTTCGGGTCGTGGTAGGAGTTTTTTGCTTTGTGCCTACTTGACCTGCGAATTGCGAGGTTCGCATGGATACGTGGTTGATTGCTTCCCTCTGGGTCGGGTTGGCGCTGATGTCGGCAATGGTTTCGATTCGGGTCGGCATTTCTGTGGCCTTGGTCGAAATCGGTGTGGGCGTCCTCGCCGGTAATTTTCTCCACCTCGCTCCGAACGATTGGGTCAATTTCCTGGCGAGTATTGG
The DNA here is from genome assembly GCA_050010335.1 of Terriglobia bacterium. GTDB lineage: Bacteria > Acidobacteriota > Terriglobia > UBA7540 > UBA7540 > Bog-366. Next base: position 7,967 of record JBEKLF010000183.1, on the reverse strand, counting down.
AAGCGTGCTGCTGACATTTCTGGCGGGTGCGGAAATTGATCCGGACGCTCTGCGGGCCAATTTGAAGGAGAGTCTGTTAATCGGGTTCATTTCCTTCCTTGCGCCGGCCCTGGGCGCCTTCGCGGCTGCGTTCTGGATCTTCAAATGGAACCTGCACGGTGCGGAAATTGCCGGCATCGCCCTTTCAACCACCTCCGTCGCCGTGGTCTATGCGGTGATGATCGAGTCCGGGCTGAATGAAACCGAACTCGGCAAGGTAATTCTGGCTGCGTGCTTCGTCACGGATCTGGGAACCGTTGTCGCGCTGGGTCTGATCTTTGCCAATTACAATTTTTGGCTGCTTCTCTTTGTCTGTGCGATGGTAATCGTTCTCTGGCTGATGCCGCAATTTACAACGTGGTATTTTGCCCAAGTGGGAAACCGCGTCAGTGAGCCGGAGATCAAGTTTATCCTGTTCATTCTCTTCCTATTGGGCGGTCTGGCGACCCTGGCGCGGAGCGAGGCCGTACTCCCGGCTTACCTCATTGGCATGGTGATGGCCCGGCAATTCCTTCGCAATCGCGTTCTGATGCATCGGATGCGCGCCATTGCCTTTTCCATTCTGACCCCTTTCTACTTCCTGAAAGCAGGTTCATACGTTTCCTTCAAAGCCATGGCGGCGGGCATCGTCCTGATTGCGACGTTTTTCCTGGTGAAAATGTTCACGAAGGTGGGTGGTGTTTTCCCCTTCACTTCGCTATTTGGCTTTGGAAGACAGCGAGGCATCTATACGACCCTACTCATGGCTACCGGACTCACGTTCGGCACGATTTCGGCGCTGTTCGGGTTGACCCACGGTTACATCACCCAGGCACAATACACGGTTCTGGTGACCGTGGTCATTCTGAGCGCCGTCCTGCCGACGGTGATCGCGGAGCGTTTCTTCCGGCCCGACCTACGTTCTGAACAGGCATCGGGAATGGCGGGAGGGGTACCGGAAGCGAAAAACCTGGAAAGCGAGGCGTGAACCATGTTCAGAAAAATCCTGGTTGCCCACGATGGTTCCGAAGGCGCGAAGAAAGCCTTACGCGAAGCAATCATCCTGGCGAAGAGCTTCAGCGCGGAGCTCCACTCGGTTTCTATCAAGGAGCGGCCCAGTCACTATGCTGAAACCGTGGGTGAGGTCATGGAGCAGCAAGAGGAAGCGAACAAGTTTTTCACGAAGGTCACGGCTGAGGCAACGGCCCAGGCACGAGAGCAAGAAATCGATCTCAAGTGTACCGTCCTGGCTGGGCACGAAGTGGAAACCATCATCAGGTTCGCACGCGAGGGTCAGTTTGACTTGCTAGTCGTAGGCTTCATGGGTCACAGCCGTGCCTTCGGCCGTATCTGGGGTGGCACCTCTCAGAACCTGACCAAGACCGCTCCTTGTTCCGTCCTGGTCGTCAAGTAGGGAGCCTGCACTTCCAGGCGCGACAAGAGGCAAAAGGTTTCAATCATGGCCGAGAGTCGAAAGGAAACGTCTGTGCCGCCGCTCTCCCGCGCTCATTCAGCAGCTCTTGCGGCGCGGATGCTGACTCTCGAACAGGACTGCCGGGAAATCGAGCGCGCGCTGGACGGCTATGATGGCATCTTCTTCCAATATCTTGGAGTTTTCCCCGATGAGACCCGGCGGACGATTCGCACCCTCCTATCCGAGATTTTGCAAAGAATCACTCGCATCAGACTCGACCTCGGCCTTCCGCAGCGGCAAATTGAGATTGATAAGATGCTCGCCGCGCATCTTTCCCAGATTTGGGTTACTCTGCATGAAACTAATGCCCACTCTCTCCGAGGGTATGGCAAGGTACCAGAGAAACTCACTGCGTATCTCGAGCCGCGTGTAGAAGAACTTCTGAACCTTGTGGCGAGCCTGCGAAGCGCAATCGAATCCGGCAGGAAGCCAGCCAGCTTGGGGCCGACGGCCGACCACGGAGAATCCCCCTGAAGGATCAACCGGACCACTCATCCGGTGCTTTCCCGGTATGAGCGAGGGTGGGCATTTTAATGATCGACCGCAAAGCAGAAAGCCTCCGCTTGCATCAGGCCATCCGTAAACGAGAAAGCTTGTTGATTTGCGGTCCGGCCGGAGTCGGCAAGACCGCGCTTATTTCCAAGGTGCTCGCGGAGCTTCCGGGAGTTATGGCCCGTTCTGTTATCTTCGTGGACGGGGTTATCGGCTTGCGGCCGTTCCTTCGAGCGCTCCTCCACAATCTCCACGCAGCAGAAGACTCAACGTTGCGCAAACAGTTGCGGGCCGAAGGGGTGGGTCAAGAGGGCTTTAAGAAATGGCTCAAAAGTCAGCGCACGAGCAGGCTCAAAGGTGTGGTTTACCGTTCCATGCAGATAGCCAGCTACTGGGTATTCCTTGATCATGTTCCTCCCCTCACGCTCGCCGTGGCGAAAGTGGTGCGAGAATTGGTCTGGATGCGCAATACGCCCGTTTATCTGGTGACCCGGGGGTCAGGTCTCGAGGAAGTTGGACACGTTGCAAATACATACTGGGGTGAGCACCAACGATTGATCCTGGGGCCTCTCCACGAATCAGCGGCGCGGGAACTCCTTGAGTCTTGCATTCGCCGCTTTGACTTAGCTCGACTTAAACTCGACGACTTCCGGGATGCAGTTCTATCGATGAGTGGTTGCAATCCAGGGGTGCTGGTGAGGATGTGTGAACTCGCCGCGGAGCCAAGGTATCATTTCGACTCACGAATCAAAACCCGGCTTATTCACATTGATTATTTGATGAGCCCGAATGGCCGGAACCCGCAAACCTTCAGGGATTGAGAGTTGTGGCAAGGGACAACGGACCCTATGGCTTTGGATGAACTTCACGCGCGACGGCTTGCGACCGTGGGAAATCTGTTCGACGCGGCTTTGGACCGGATGGAGCAAGTTCTCCATTCAGCCGAACAAAGCACCGAAGGTCGAGAAGCCTCCGCGGTTTCAGCGGAACAGGCCCGGTTTATTCGAGAGAAGATGGCGGCGATTCGAGGCCGCTTGCACGAGGGCCTGCGGCACTTCTCCGTTCGCCTTCAAAAACCCGAGCCTAAACAGATGCTGGTCGCTGAGCTTTCCACGCTCTGGGTCATCCTGGAAAATGCTCGCCCCGAACGTATGAAGGGGTATGGCGTGGAGTTTGCCCCTCAGGACAAGGCTGAATGGGAAAACCTGATCCAAGCCCTCATGCATGAAACCGAGCTGATTCGTGGCACGGTACTCAAAGGAAGAAAGAAGGTTTGACTTTCCGCGGGTCAGCGACGATTGTGGGCGCGTTTCCCGTGGGTGTTGCCTCATAAGCGCTAAGATAGGAATTGACCCGCGAAGAAAACCTTCACCACGGAGGCACAGAGATCACAGAGAGAAGTACTCCAGCTCATAGCGACTGGAGGTGGATGTCGCCGCTGTCGCTGTGAAGGCGCAACAATTGCCCCCCCTTGCCCAGCGTGCCACGCAGACGGGAGGACGACACCATGCCGGTGATCGTCAGAGGCAATTCCGATTTGACATCTCCACTCCCGGCGGAAGCCTCGACGTCCAGGTTCACCCCGGGGTCGAGCGCCACTCGAACCTCGCCTCCGGAGGTCCCAACCTCGCCGCCCTGCGCGTTGCCCTTCAGCAAGCTGACCTCGACATCTCCCCCCGAGGTATGAACGTCGACACGCCCGCTGATGCCCTCCGCCTTGATATCCCCGCCGGAGGTACGCAGTACCAGGTTCCCTGTTAGCCGCCGAACCCCCATGTCGCCCCCGGAAGTCTGTGCGTCCAGATCTCCCTTCACGTCGGTGACACTCACATCCCCGCCAGAAGTCTTTAGGCGAAAGCCTCCTTCCAGATTTGAAATGCGCAGGTCGCCCCCACTCGTCTTGAGCTCCAGGCTGATTTGCCGGGGCACCGTGATCTCAAACTTCAAGTTGGAGTTTTTTGCCCAGAATGAGTCGGTCCGGCGATGAGCCGAAATCTGCACGCCGTGCGGAGTTTCCTCAAACCGCAGATCATAGGCGTTTTCCAGGTCGCTGATCTTCGAGGTGACAATCACGTGCGCCCCGGCCTCGGTCGTACCGGAGACGATGATGTCTCCTCCGCCGGTGTCCATATCAAGCGTCCCCCCGGGATCAAGTTTGAGGTTTTTTTCGATACGGGTAGAGGCCTGCAAGCTTCCCGCCAAGCTCAGCAGCAATCCTAAAGCGCATAAAGACAGAAAATGAATCCGTTTCATAGTTGGTACACCCCTTTCATTCCCGCCCCAGCAAGGGCGCAAGAAACAGAGGGACGCCGGAGAATCCCCGGCGTCCACTTCAGCAAAACCGTCCCTCTCACAGCGCGTGAATGTGAATGGATCCACCGCTCGTGTGCAGACGCAATTCTTCCCCGCCCGAGCCGATCGATCCATGCAGGCTGGAGTGGCTGATTGTCCCCACCACGCGCACGGGCAGGTCGCTCGAAACCGAACCGCCGGACGTTGAGGCGTCAAGATTCAAATTGGCCGCAGGGTCAATCGCGATTTCGATGGGACCACCGGAAGTTTCCAGTTCCCCTCCATGGCGATTGCCGGGGCTGTAAGTGGCCCGAATCGGCCCGCCGGAGGTCTTGGCCTCCACGTAGCCGGAAACCTTTTCAATCCGAATTCCACCGCCACTGGTGTGGGCGTGGAGGTTTCCGTCCACCCCATCCGCGTCAATAGGCCCACCGGAGGTTCCCACGTTCGCATCGCCCGTCACTTCCCGGAGGCGAATCGGCCCTCCCGAGGTATACGCTTCCAACTTTCCATTCAATCCGTTGACCTCGATGGGGCCCCCCGACGTTTTCAGCTCGGCTGCGCCGCGCAGGCCAGAAAGCGTGATGCCCCCGCCGCCGGTGCGAACCTCCGCGCGCGTATCGGTGGGCACTTCAATTTCAAAATGTACGGAATGGCTGTGCGACCAGCGGGAATCGTCCTTGCGCCGAGCCGTCACGTGCGCTACTCCCCCGCTGCTTGAGAAGCTGAATTCAAGCTCGCTGTTCAAATCCTCCCGCTCGGAAGTGATCACGATGTGCGCACCGGAGCGCGAGGCGCCGGTCACGGTGACGCTGCCCACTTCCGATTCGAGAACGAACTGGCCCTTGGGCTGGAGCTCCAAGTCCTTCTCCATGCGAGACTCCGCCGCGGCAGGCGACACCATCGCCAGGAGTGATAGCGCCGCCACCATGACTCCCAGAGTTCGATAACCTCTCATCATTTCCTCCTTCGGAATACTTCTATGACTTGTTACGTTAGACGGGCGGCCTGAGTTCCGGGTAGCATACGAATAGGTAGACAGGAAACGGTAGACGGCATACGGTAGGTACGGATCGGGACAACCGTCGCCTTTTCTTCCTACTGCCTACCGTCTGTTGTCTACCGTCTAACGCAATCCGCCTCCTCACTCCAGGCTGCTGTAGACGTACACGCCGCCCATACGGACTCGAACCTTGATGTCCTGGTCGCCTCTCATGTTCCAGAAAACGATTTTGCGGCCCCAACCTGCGCTGTTTTCTCCGTGTAGATCGCTTTGCACGTAGCCCAAGATGGCCCTTGCGTCGAGCGAGCGTAAACGATAGATGGAGGGAACGTTAACTTCCACGTCACCATAGTTGACGCTTATTTGCTGCTTGGCGACGAGGCCGGTGACGCGGACATCGCCGTCCACGCACTTCATCGTCAAGTTGGCGTCAAAGGGCATATGAATGCGAAAGTTCACGGAGAGCTTTGTTTCCGCACGGAACGGCCGCCGCAGGCTGCGCTCGGGATAGACGGTGCGCAGCACGACCTGTTTGTCTTGCCCGGCGAGCACCACTTGCACGCGGTCGTAGAGCGGCTGGGCATGCTTCTCATCCTTTGCCTCGACCACCTTTTCGGCTTCGATCTCCAAGCGCGGCTCGTCCCAACCTTCCACCTGGATGTTGCCCATGCGCGTGTCAATGGTCAGCGTGCCAAAAGAGAACATGCGCGCTGAATATTGAAAGGTCTTGCTGAATTCATCAGCGCGCGCGGTCGCTTGCACGCCAAGCAACACCACGCCCAGTAGCCCGAGAGACAGAGCGGGGGACGGAAGTTTTGCCGGGGCACTCACCCCATGATGTTACGACTGGGAAAAAGGAAGAGCAAGTGTAGCGCAGACCGGTTCGGGAGGTCTACGGCTTTTGGTTTACTCCAAGTCAGGCAACTCCTCGCGCGGTATGAGAAGACGGATGGACCGGGCTTGCCAGGGTGTCCGTTCAATCAGTCCGTGCGCTTCCAGCGTTAAGATCATCTGGTGAACAGAGGGCGGGGAGACTCGGAAGTAGCGCTGTAAATCGGCTTCCGCGGGTGCGCATCCGTGGATTTTGCCGTAATAGTGAATGAACACCAGATACTGGCCCTGCTTTGGGGTGTAGGGTCTCTTCATATGCTGGCAAGGATTTTACTCCAGATATGCGCGGTCTGCTTCTGAATTTAGAAGGTGTAGCGCGGACCTGTTTGGTAGGTCCGCGGCTTTCTGTTGTCAATGCAGGACGAACCGCATACCTCCAAAAACAGGTCCGCGCCACACCCACTCAACTCGCCACGTGAGCGAGCGCCTTCCAGGCCTTCTCTTCGGTGTCGGCGATTTCGGCTAATGTGCCAGACAGGCGTGGCAGATAGGCCGCAGCTAGGGGCGGCGTCGGCTCATCTGCGGCCTTTCGGGACAGAGCCGCAATCGCGTCCCAGGCGTCGGCGATCGAGCTGAACTCCGCGCCCGAGTTCGCTAGCCGCGTGTGCCCGGTCTGCTCGGCGGCCTCTCCGAGGAAGCGGGAGAACATACGGCGGAACAAGCCGCCCCCACTGCCCCCCACAGCGCTGGCGAAGATCCAAATATTGAACAGGGCGCCACGCAGTTCATCCGCCGCCAGTAATGAATCCCAGCGGGATACCTCCCCCGCCGCCTTCCTGATGCCCTTTACCCCGAGGTTGGCAATGGGCGGGGAGAGCATGAACGAGGCTTGATGGCGAATGGCCAGAAGGATGTCCTGCTTCGACGGCGGCGCGAAGGCGCCGAAATCAAAATCCCACCATTTCCGCCCCGGCGGAAAGGGCCGGTAGCGTGAACCCCGCGCCGCGACGAGGGCGGCCAGCGGCACGGGATGAAGGTCTTTTTCCCGGTCGGCAATCAAAACCTCACCCGAGGTGCGGTCCAGACCACAGGCCACCACCACATGTCCCCCGAAGTGGTATTCGTGCCCACCGAAATCGAAGTAAGGCAGGAAACCCATGTCGACCTGCAGCATTACGGGAGTGCCGCTCTCGAGGCGCCCCACCAGCGCTTTCTCGGCAGCCGGATCGCTGGAGGATTTGCGCGCCTGGATGCCTACTCCCGTGCGTCGCGCGGCGATCTCCTCCATGCTGGGCTTGGGCATGGCGCGTCCGCCCAGGAAAGGCGGCTGCCTCCGGAAGCGGAAGTAGGCGAACCCCACGCCCTCGCCGATACCGAGCAAGAGGTCTTCAGAGAGGTCGTGGCCATGGAAGGCATAGATATGGCGCATCGAACCGGTGAAGCAGTGGTCGGTCTCGAAATGCTTGAATCCCTCGATTGGTGTTAACGTCATGCCGGCCTCTTTCCGCTGTCAGTCCCTTCCCCTCCGGCTGCCCACAACCCAAGCAGGCAAAGAAACAGCGCCGCGCCTAACCCAGGAAATTCTCCTTGGGTATTCGCGCCACGATGTTACGTCCGGGAAGAAGATGGAGTCAATCAAGAAGGGCGGGGCCAGTAGCAATGGTAGCGTGGACCTGTTCTGCAGGTCCGCGGCTCGTTCCCTACGGCAAGGAAAAGCCGCGGACCTACGAAACAGGTCTGATTGGATAACGGCATCGGCTCCGGTCCGGTAGACTTGGAAGTGCTCAACGACCAAGGCGAGCCGGGAAAGGAGCCGAAGCCATGCAGCATTTTATCGGATGTGACGTGCACACGCGC
>JBEKLF010000182.1:0-17552 GCA_050010335.1 Terriglobia bacterium | reverse complement strand
TTTGAACTTCGTTTGTACCTTCCATTAGGTAACACTCCTTTCGGTTCCTCCCGGGAACCACGGCTCTGGAGTGTTACCCCTTTTCCTCAAGAATTTCTGCTCATTATCTGGTCGTTAGCCCACCTACACGGCGGACACGGATTATGTGTTTGCTGGCGACACGGGCAAACCCCGCTGGAAAGACGCCATCCTTGCCGACTACCTGAAACCGGCTGCTGCGCGGGCCAAGATTGGCAAGGTTGGTTGGCATACCTTCCGGCGGACCTATTCAACACTCCTCCACTCTTTCGGCACGGCACCAGTAGTTCAAAAGGAACTGCTACGGCACGCGGACATTCGCACCACACTTGACCTTTACACCCGTGCCGTATCGGAAGAGAAGCGGGCTGCCTCCTCAAAAGTGGCCCGTGCATTATGGGCAGATTAAGTGAAGTGGTACGAAGTGGTACTTTTTCAAAATGGCGGAATGGGTTTAAGTCCTTTAGTTAGTTGGTGGACCTGGAGAGGTTCGAACTCTCGACCTCATGACTGCCAGTCATGCGCGCTCCCAACTGCGCCACAGGCCCCCGGTGGAATATCGCTGACATTCTATTTGTAACATGCGGCTGCGGGGCTGTCAATCAAGCGAATATGCCGGTAGTGGGTCAATTGGATGCTGTAGCGGCGAGTTTACCTCGCCATAGGGCGGCGTAAGGCCGCCTCTAAGTCAAGCTGACCCACGACCATATGCCCTGTGCGTGCGACACACGGGTGAAAACGCGAACGTAGCGCGGGCAAGCAAGCGTCCCCGTTTGCCAAGCATACGCGGGCAGGATGTCCGTGCGCCGGAAATTGCGAAAATAAATTTGCCCGAATTTCCTACCGGTAGGAAATTCGCGGCTACCACGCCCGCTTTTGGCTGTCAAAATGCTAGCCTACAGTATGCAGGTCACTCTCGGGGTGAAAACACGCAGTGGGAGTAGGTGTCAGGGGCCAGGTGTTAGGTGTCAGGAATCGGGTTCTCGGTGTCCGCCAGTAGCCGCCATCCGGGATGCGGTAGACGGCAGGTGCTGGGTGCTGGGGAGTGGGGCGGCGGGCATCCTGCCCGTGATGGAGACGCGGCCAAGGAGGCCATGCCACAAGGGGCGACGCCAAGACGTCCCCCAGTTTGCCACGATATACTAGAAATAAAACGGGTTAGCCGTGGATGATGGAAATCTTTAGAAAAGCGATGTCATTGAAATTAAATACGTTACCCAATTCTCGATCGCGAAGCATTGGAAAAAAGGGGAATTAAAAAATGAAGGCTAATCCCACGATGTTGTTGAAAACAAATGGAGAAAAAATGTCCGACACTCGGTATCCCACGATGTTGATGAAAATAAAGGACCTATAGGGTGTATGCCACGATGTTGATGATAATAAATGTAGTTATCGAGAAACACTGATGACACTTGACAAGTTTCGAGCGACACGCAGAGGCAGGATCCTAGAGTGGTGCGACGGACAGCAGACTCCACTCCCGCGAAAATGCGGTGGCATCCTTCCCGCCTGGGGAGGACACGATGCTCGCCGTGGCGGTGCTGCCACGCAAGTGACGGTCATGGCCAGGATGGCCATGCCACAAGCGGCGGCGTGCCACGGGCATCCTGCCCGTCAAGGAGACATGGCCGGGATGGCCATGCCACAAGGGCCGACACTAGAACGTGCCGTCGGACCCCGTGATGTACAACCATTTAAAGGGGTTAGCTGTGAATCATGGGAATCTTGATAAAATCGATGTCTTTGAAATTAAACAACTTAGTGAATTCGCTACCCCGAGGTCGCGGGGAAAAAGAGCATATCAAAAATGAAGGGATAACCCGTGATGTTATTGAAAACAATGGCGACGAAAATTGGCACCCCGTGATGTTGATGAAAATAAACGACCTAACGTGTTTACCCCGTGATGTTGATGATAATAAATGTAGTTGAATCCGATACCTGCAAGGCATATACTCCGCCCGCCCGAAAGGAGTTCGATTGATGACCCAACAAACTGTTCGCTCTATTCACAAATCAAGTACGACATCCCGAAGGGATTTCTTGCGGTCGACCGTTGTCGCGGTTGCCGCGGCGGGGAGCGCGGGTTCACTCACCTTTCTCCTGCCGGGGGCGCAGGCAGCGGAGAAGAAAAAGAAAGTCGTCATCGCTGGCCACCCCTGGGTGTACGCTGCGCCGCTCCCTGAGTTTGACATCACCCCGGTGCTCGAGCAGATTTTCTCCGATATGAGTTACGCGGGGTTGGATGCGATTGAGCTGATGCATAATGCCCTTGAGCATCCGGAGGCGGTAGAGCGGATTGGGGCGCTGTCGCACAAATACTCTCTGCCCGTGATCGGCACATCCTATGGGGCCGATATGTGGGACGCCTCGAAGCACGATGCGATCCTCGAACAGGCGCAAACAATTATCACGCGCCTCCAGCAACTGGGCGGGAGAACGCTCGGGACCTCCGTGGGCGATGCGCGGCAGATGAAGACTCCGGAACAGCTCGATGCGCAAGCGGAAATCCTGCGCAAGATCATCGCCTTCGGGAACGAGCACGGCGTGGTGCTGAACCTGCACAACCACACCTATGAAGTTCGCGACGACGAACATGACCTGAGTGGAACACTGGCCCGCATCCCCGATGTAAAACTTGGGCCCGATCTGAATTGGCTGGTGCGTGCCGACATCGACCCGGTGGATTTTATCCGCCGGCACGGCGACCACATGGTTTATATGCACCTGCGCGACCAGAAACCCGACGGCACGTGGCCTGAGGCCATGGGCGAAGGCGCGACCGACTATGTCGCGGCCGGCAAGGAACTCCACCGGATCAATTACTCGGGCGATGCGGCCATCGAACTCGCGCACGAAATGAACTTCAAGCTCACCCGGCCCTTGCGCGAAAGCCTGAAAATGAGCCGCGAATACGTTCGGCGAACCATGGGCTATTGACGTATGATTTCCAAGTTCATTTATGGGCTCGTGATCTTCTCGAGCGCGTTCCTGTTGTTCCAAGTGCAGCCCATCCTGGGGAAAATGATTTTGCCCTGGTTTGGGGGCTCCGCCGGGGTCTGGATCGTCTGCCTGTTATTCTTCCAGGTCGTGCTTCTGCTGGGATATTTCTATGCGCATTTCTTGACGCGGAAGTTTCGCGCGCGCACGCAGGTTCGAGTGCACGCGGCGCTTCTGGTCGCGAGCCTCCTGGCGTTGCCGATTGTGCCGAAGGTTTCCAAGCTTGCGGCCCCCCTCGATCCCACGTTCCAAATCCTTTGGATCTTGGGACTCACGGTCGGCCTGCCCTATTTTCTTCTGTCCTCCACCAGCCCTTTGTTGCAGGCGTGGTACGCGCAGAAGGACGCCGAGGCCGCGCCCTATCGCCTCTATGCCGTCTCCAACGTTGGCTCGATGCTGGCATTAGTCAGCTACCCGGTCCTGGTGGAGCCCTGGATTGGCACTTCGCATCAAGCCGTGGGCTGGTCGTGGGCGTATGGGGCTGTCGCTATGTTGTGTGCCCTGGTCGCCCTAGCTTTTCCCCGCAAAGACTCAATCGGCGGGCCGTTAAAGGGCGACCCTCCGCCGGACGGGAAAACGCGAGCGCTGTGGATCAGCCTGGCGGCCTGCGGCTCAGCACTCCTACTGGCCATCACCCATCACCTCTCTCAGAACATCGCTTCCGTTCCGCTTCTTTGGGTAATCCCTCTTGCTTTGTATCTGCTTACGTTCATTTTGTGTTTTGAAGGCCGAGCCTGGTACCGGCGCGACTTCTTTCTCCGCCTGCTCGGTGTGGCCCTGGGCTCACTGGCTTATGCACTGGCGCCGGCATTCGCCGGCCTTCCTATCAAGGTATCGATTCCGCTCTTTTGTTGCTGTTTATTCGTATGCTGCATGTTTTGCCATGGTGAGCTGGCCAAGCTGAAACCACACCCGGCGCATCTGACTTCGTTTTACCTGATGATTTCGCTGGGAGGTGCGGTCGGCGCCCTCTTTGTTGCCGTGCTGGCTCCGCGGCTGTTCTCGGGGGATTATGAACTGCGGATCGTCATCGGATGTTGCGCTCTCCTGGCACTGGTGGTCCTGCACCGCGACCCCAGCAGCCCTTTTTATCGGGCACGATGGCAACTCCCCTGGTTGCTCGTGGTTGCTCTGGCCCTCGCCGTTATCGTGAGCCTCGGTGTGACGGCTCGCGAGGAGGCCAAAGGCGCTCGCCTGATGGTGCGGAATTTCTACGGCGTGCTGCGCATCGTCGATCAAGTGGCGCCCAACGTGGTGCTGGTACGGGGCGATGCCTCCCCGCCGCCCGACGAAGACTTCCGATTTGAGAAACTCATGAACGGCACGATCGACCACGGGCTGCAATTCCTTTCGCCCGCCCGCCGGGACCTGCCAACCACCTATTACGGCCCGGAGTCCGGCGTTGGGATCACCCTGAAGGCAGCGGGGGGCGAAACCCCTCTCGCCGTGGGCGTGGTCGGACTCGGCGTTGGCACGCTTGCCACTTATGCAAAGCCTGGGGATCGCTACAAGTTCTATGAGATCAATCCCCTGGTTGTCCAGATCGCCCAACAGGAATTCAGTTTTCTGCGGGACTCGCACGCGAAGCTCGAAATCGTTTTGGGTGATGGACGATTGTCCTTGGAGCAAGAACCGCCACAAGGATTCGATGTGCTCGTGGTCGATGCTTTTTCCGGCGACTCCATCCCGGTTCACTTGCTGACGCGCGAAGCCTTTGTGTTGTACTTTCGCCACCTCCAACCCACGGGCGTGCTGGCCGTGCATATTTCCAATCAGTATTTGAACCTCGCGCCGGTGGTTACCGCCGCAGCAATGTTGCTCGGCAAAGAAGCGGTGATGGTCGGAAACAAGGCCTACAGCCCGCGAGGGATCTATCGGGCCACATGGGTTCTGGTGGGGAACCCCCAAGGCTTTCTCGGCAAGCCGGAAATCGAGAAAGCGGGAAGCGTTCTCGGGCCCACCAGCCCGCACATCCTTTGGACGGACGATTACAGCAGCGTGTTCAAGGTCTTAATGTAGCCCTGGGCCGCGCTTCCCTGCCCTCGGACATTTTTTCCCTGCCACGCACACTTTTTGGAACAAACCTTTCGTCTGTGGTGTCATTCTAAGTAGCAAGAGAGGCATGCGCGGAGATGGGGTATTGAAGTTCGGGCCTGGAACTGGTATCTTGGGGCCGTTATGGGCATTGCGCGGTCGGTAGGTATCACGCTCGAGCATACGATGCCGGCAGTTAATGAGGAAGCGGCATTCGTGGGAGAGCTGCGAGCGGGCTCTGAAGACGCCTTTGCTTATCTGTTGACGGTTTATCAGAATCCGGTTTTCAACCTGGTTTGGCATATTGTCGAGAACTCCGCCGATGCCTCCGACGTTCTGCAAGACGTTTTTGTGAAGGTCTTCAAGGGGATCAAGGGGTTTAACGGCGACAGCAGTTTGCGGACGTGGATTTACCGCATTGCCGTTCACGAAGCATCGAACCATCGCCGGAGCTGGATTCGCCGCCATTGGCGTGAACCGTTTTCCGTAGATGACAACGAATCTCCCTCGGCCGCAGCGGCTTCGGAAGCCGTCTCGAGTGAGCGCAGCCCGTATCAAGTTCTCGAGCAGGCGGAGCGGGAAGTTGTGGTCAAACGAGCTCTGGCGAGCCTGGCGCCGCCGTATCGGACCGTTGTGGTATTGCGCGAAATCGAGGGGCTCCCATACGAAGAAATCGCGCAGGTGCTGGGTTTGGCAGAGGGAACCGTCAAATCTCGGCTGTTGCGAGGCCGGGAGTTGCTCCGCAGGAAGCTGGCGGGGTATGTGGGCAAGGAACATGTTTGAGACTTGTTTGGAAATTCGGCATCATTTCTCGGATTATATGGACGACCTGTGCGCGCCGGAAGCGCGGAAGTCGATCCGCTACCACCTGTCGTTCTGCGAAGTTTGCCTGCAGCAGCTTGACCAATGGCAGATGGTGCGGGAGGAGTTGCGGGCGCTCCCGCGGCGGCAGGTTCCCCCGGAATTGGCATTGCGGATGCGCGTGCGAGTTTCTCAGAGGGTCCACGAGAAACTCTTCTCCCGTCTCTGGGTGCGTTTCGAGAATGCCCTCAAGCCGTTGCTGATACCGGCCACCGGTGGTGTATTGTCGGCGCTGATTTGCTTTTGCCTGTTCATGGGATCGCGGGTGGTTCCGGTCTCAGATGATCCGGACGTTTCGGTGCAGTGGGCCACTCCCGCGAGCGTGCAGGAACTGGCGCCCATGGATTTCAACACCGATGATAACGCCGTGGTGGTGTTAACCCAGATTAACGCCGAGGGGCGAGCGAAAGGTTATCAGGTTCTTTCCGGCCAGGGTTCGCCCGAACTCATGCAGCGACTGGACCGGATGGTCTACTTCAGCATCTTCCGACCCGCCACCATGTTCGGCAGGCCAACGGAGGGGCAGGTGGTTCTGTCCTTGCGGCGCATCACGGTCCGAGGGTAGTCCGTTTGCCATTGACCCCAAAAGAACTTCAAAGGAGCGTAGCGCGGACCTGTTCGGCAGGTCCGCGGCTTTTCTTTGCGTATAGGGGACAAGCCGCGGACCTACCGAACAGGTCCGCGCTACGTGGCGTGTGGTGCCTCATTGCGGCCTCTCTGATGGCGCTTATGGCCCCCACTCCTGCGCGCTCGCAGTCGGCCGGAAACGTCCTGCTGGAATCAAACGAACAACTCTTCTGCGTGCTGGCGGCGCTCAATGCCGCGGGGTACGACGCAGGCATGAATGGAAGCCCCATCAATGCCACGCGGCGCCGCGTGCGGGAATACCTTGAGGCCCAGAATGCGCCCATCCTGCCGGATCTCAAAAAGTTCTATGCCGATCACCAGGTGAAAGATGATCCGAGCAAGGACCTGGCGCAATACATTTCCCTTGCACTGTTGGTGGGTTCGCCGCCGGATTTCCGGCTTATGGTTCCCGCCGAAGAAGTTCCCCCCGACGCGCGCGACGTGGAGGGTTTCCTTCCCCTCCTCCGCACCTTTTATACCCAGTCCAAGATGTTGTTCATCTGGTCCGAGGTCCAGAAACAGTACGACGCGGCCGTGGCTCGCTATACCGACGAGGTCCGCCAAACCTTCGTGTTGACGGAGGCCTACCTGCGGTTTCCCGCCGGTGGTTACCTGGGCCGGACATACGCCATTTATATTGACCTGATGGGCGCGCCGGAGCAGGTGCATGCGCGGATTTACGGCCTGAACTATTTCCTGGTGGTGACGCCGTCCGAAGACCTTAAGCTCGAGGAGATTCGCTTTCAATATATGCACTTCCTCCTCGACCCGCTGGCCGCCAAGTATGGCGCCGAGATCGCGCAGAAGTCCATGCTTTCTGCCACGGCGCGCCAAGCTCCCTCGCTGGGTTTGGACTTCAAGGAGGATTTTGGCCTGCTGATCACGGAGTGCCTGATTCGCGCCGTGGAACTGCGCATGGATAAGGTCCCGGCGGCGGATGCACAGAAGAAACTCGACGACATGACCTCCCAAGGTCTGATTATGGTCCACTACTTGTACGAGTCGCTCCTGGCTTACGAACACCAAGTAGGTTCCATGCCGACTTATTACAAGCCCATGATTCTCGCCATCGATCCGCACGCCGAGGCCCGACGTCTATTCGTGGTGCACTTTGCCACTCGTCCGCCCGCCCCTGTGACCAAGGCAGCTCCAGCCGAGAGCGAGGAAGAGCAACTTCTCGACAAGGGTGATAATCAGTTTTACGAGGGAAAATACCTGGACGCAAAGGCCTCATACCAGACTGTGCTTGAGAAGGACGATCCTAAGAGTGAGCGCGCTATCTATGGCATGGCGGTCGTCTACGCCAACACTCGAAAGCCCGACCTGGCGGAAGAGTATTTCGAGAAAGCCCTGGCCACCGCCCACGATCTGCGCATCGTGACGTGGTCACATATCTACCTGGGAAGGCTCGATGATTTGAACGGCAAGCGCGATGCCGCCCTCGTTCAATATCATGCCGCCCTGCTGACCGCCGCCGCCTACCCCATGGCCTTGCGCGCCGCCCAAAGCGGGATGGCAACCCCCTTCGGCTCTGCTCCTCCGGAAAAGTGAGAAAGGCACTAGCGGAGGTTTTCAAGTTCGGGCTTCACAATGGATTCGTAGCATTCGGGGCAGATTCCGTGACTGAATTGAGCTCCGGAGTATTCACTCAGGTAAGTTTCCAGATGCTGCCAGTAATTGCTGTCGTTGCGGATTTTCTTGCAATAGGAGCAGATGGGGACCAGTCCTTGAAGCTGCTTGACTCGACCCAGGGCCTCTTCCAACTGCTGGACGCGGTCCGCCAGGCTGCGCTGCAACTCCACCATGCGCCGGCCGACTCCCAGCCGCGCGCGCAATTCATCCCGGTCAAAAGGCTTCGTAATGTAATCGTCGGCTCCCGCCTGCAATCCCTGAATGATGTTTTGCCGCCCGCCGAGGGACGTCAGCATGATGATATAGATGGGCACCGTCTGGGGCCGCGCGCGGATGATCCGGCACACGTCCGGGCCCTCTTTTTCCGGCATCATCCAATCCAGGAGGGCGATGTCCGGACGAGGCCCATTTTCGAGGATGCCCAAAGCCTCGCTGCCATTGGTGGCCGTACAGACTTCATACTCCCAACTCAACAAGGTCGATTCCAGGACGCGGCGCGTCACCACTTCGTCGTCCGCCACCAGCACCCTCATCATTGTCTCCCCCGGCCAGCAATCTCCCGGCGCGGCACGAAAGTCGGCGATCAACCTCCAACTGGGCCGATAACATACACCTCACCGGGGTTGGACGCAATTGTCAGCCGCGGACATAAGTATGGGAGTACTAGTGTCCCGAGTCAGAGATTCGTTGATAGCTGGGCGCAATTCCCCGCTTGACGGGACCGCACCCCTGCCGGAACCGGCAAACACGGGCTGCGGTGCCCCGGATGGCAGGCGCAACCTCATCGCTACGGGGCCATCCGTATTCGCAAGCATCAGGGGGGCTTTTCAAGGACGGCAGCCGGGTACGCCATTTTGCGGTAATGTCGAACCTGTGGGAGCGGAAGGCCGCGCGCCTGATCGAGTGGCAATGCGAGAAGCCGGGGGCCCTCGAGTTAGTGCATGACGTGATCAAGAACGAGTTGGGCCGCGGGATGCCGCCCTAGAAATATCTCGCGGCCAGCGCCGCTGGCCCCTACACGAACACGCGACGTGGCACCGTTATCCTGCCCGTGTCAAATCATGGCCAGGATGGCCACGCGTGAACGTAGCGTGGGCGTCTCGCCCGCTGTAGCAGGGGCGTCCCGCCCGTGCGCAGTCATGGCCAGGATGGCCATGCCACGACGTTGGCTGCGGCTCTGCCGCACGCCTCTCGTAGGGGCGCCGCTCGACGAGTTCTGCTTCCTTCATGGCTGGCCTCTCCGGGTTGAATAACGGCGAACGAGCGGGGAAGTCTGGCGCAGAGAGCAACCCGGGCGAGGGTGGCGACGGGAGCTTTCAGTACCTACGTGCTATCGACTTGTGCGCACACACATGTCCTAATTCTCCTGTAAGATCAAGGGGAATGAAATGGAAAGCTCACACGTAATGGTTTTTGGTCGGTTGGCGCAGGCGGTTTGTCGGAGTCCATTCGCCAGCATCTCCGTGGCACTCTTGGCCTTCACTTTCGGATTCGCTCTTTATCAGTTCACGTCACGTTTTGAGGCTCACACACGCGGCCATTCAAACGCCCGGTGACCGTGATCGTCCATCAAGAGGCGGGCTAAGCTTCCTGACAGATGGCCACTCTTGCCTGTCCAGGTGGCTGGTGTGCGTCTGGCTGGCGCCGGGCCGTCTGAAGCATTGACTGCCCAACCCATCGTGGTGCGGACCTGTTCGCGAGGTTCGGGGCTTTTCGTTGTTAATTAGGGGCGTACCGCGGACCTACCGAACAGGTCCAAGGAGATGTAGCGCAAGGCCCGCTCTCCGGCCTTGCGGCCCTTCCACCGCACCGTGGCATTGGCGGGGCGCTCAAGAGATTTCGGTTATCTTGTTTGCGGCGCGACAAAACCCCGCACCGCCGGAAAAGCCGCAGGGCCGGAGTGCGGGCCCTGCGCTACGTCTTGAGGTCGCGCAATAAGCGCTCGAACGACTTCTGGTACTGGTCGTGATCTTTCCAGGTCAAGAAGTCGCCGAGGCGGCGCGTGCGGCGGAGGCTGGCGGCCCAGGCTTGATCGGTTTCCATGACCGCGTCATCCAAGCGGATGGGGAAAAGGACCAGTTTGTTCTGCTTGCGTTCCTTCTCCAGCGCCGCTTCAACCTCTTCTTCCACCCACGGGCTGCGGATCGAGTTCTCCGATAAGAAGTTTGTCATAAACGCGAATGGAGTCATCGATGCGCGTTCGGAACCTGTCGCCGATCTTCAAGTCTTCGGGGGCAAACCAGCAGCGCACGCCTTTCTGCTGAAGGTCGGCGTGCAACCGCTGGGTGAAGTCGTCGTATTCGGAGGGCTCCGGCCAAACCACTTCGAACGCTGCCAGAAATCGTTGGATTCGTCCCAAATCGGCGCGGTCATGGCAACCCATCACCAGTTCCATAGCGGCCACTGCAGGGACTGCGAACGACTGCGCGGCGACTTGTTTGAGCCACTTTTGGGCAGGAATTGTTCCACGCAGGCAATCGACGAGGACGTCCGTATCAAGAAGGTTCATTAGAGGGGGTGTCCCACCCTTGCGACCGGAGCTTGCGGGCGAACTCCACGCTATCTTCGATGTCGGCGCGATCGCGCCACATCCCTAAGAACTCGGATTTCAGCAGGTCGTCAAAAGTAGGGGAGGTAGAAGAACCCGTGGGTGAGACCATAATCACAATCGCGGCGGACCCAGTTGGCACGTCCGGAGGCAGCGTGATGCGCAGTTCCCTGCTGAGGGGAATGTCCGCATTAAGTGTGACCGTCTTTACCATCGTTACTTTGCCCCGCCTTTTACCTTATCAAAACCCCTGCGCGTTTACAACGACCTGTCAGCAAGACGCCCGACGACGGACTCTGTCTTCGTCCGTATCCCGTGTCCCGTCCCCCGTGTCATGCCTTCTGCTTACGGTGGTTCGTCGACGATAGACAACGGAAAGCCGCGGACCTCAAAAAGAGTTCCGCTGTACACTCGCCAATGCCACTACGCTGGTCCAATGCTGTGTGTGACGAACCGACTTTCTGCGCTAGCGGGACTACAGGCCTGGGCGGCCTGCGCGGCCCATGATGCGATTTTGCGATCGTTGGCTTCCGACAGGTGAGTCACAAGATTTAAGTTTTCCTGGTATTTCTGGAGAGCAGGAAGAGTCCCCCCAGCTTGAGCCAGACTTGTTTGCAATTTCCATAAATCGTTTAAAGTCACTGCCGCATTGCTGGCAGGGAGCCCCGGAAGAAGTTGGCCCGCTACGGATTGCAGGGCCTGCGTCGTCAGATTATTCGCGCTCTTCGGCATGAGTGCAGATGCCAAGGCTTCGTTTGGAAGGTCAAGCCCTTGCGCTTGGGTGTAGAGAAGCCGTACTTGATCCAAGTTGTTCGCATCGAGCGCGACTGAATCAGCGGGGGGAAGGATGGTCTCCAATTGCTTATACATATCCAAGCTTTTCTGCAAACCAATTTGCGCGGCCACCGTGAGCAGCGTTTTTGGAGCATTCATCAACTGGCTGCGTATGACTCCACCGGTTAGATTGGGGACAACAGTGGAAAGGGAAGCGCCGCCAGTCACGGCTGCCTCGACCGCCTCGGCCATCCCGCGGGCCAGCACGTCCTGTACTGCTTGATATCCTTGGAGGGCCCGAGAGGTGCCAATCATGCCTGGGAGAGCAATCTTCTTGGTCGCGATTTCGCTCCGTAAAGAAGAAGATGCCACAATGTTCTCACGAGTCCACGCAGCACCCGCCAACGGCTGTAATAAGCTCGAATCGGTTACCGGATTGCCTTTGTCATCGAAGAAGACATGCACCTGATCGGTGCCCGAAGCGCCTTGCCCCTTTACTTTATACAGGCGGCCCTTAAGCAATACCGAATAACCGAGATCGAGTGCCCCTCCGCAGGAAGTTACCTTTGATGACAAGGGCGGTACACTAGGAGTAGTTGGACCCGCCGGAGGGGAGAGGGAAGTTTTTGCGGATGTGGTGGGCTGCGATATTTGAGCAAGGGACCCCGAAGCGAGTTTGGGTATTGTCTGAGCGACGTAATTGGCGACAGCTTCCTCCTGGCCGTATCCAGCAGCACTGCTGCAGCTCATGGGAGTCTGGCATTGGACCCCTAATGGCACGTACGAAAACCAATAATTGCGCCCCCCTACCTTCATCCCGAACGACCAAGCGTCCCTTGCCAGAGGAGGATGATGCGACTTCACGGAGGAAACCTCGGTTGGTCCAACAGAGAAGGCTCCATCCTGGCTTGCCACAATAAAGGAAACCTGCTTAGCACCTAGAATGAAAGTCCCCCGCTCATATTGGGATGGCTTGTAATGCCAGACCCCAAAACCAAAAGTCCCACCCACGCTTAAGGCCTTGTCCAACATCGCCGGCGCTTGGTTGTACTGACCTAGAATCAGGTAGACGACTCCAATCTGCACCCAAGCGTCGGGCTTCGAAGGTTCGAGTGAAGCTGCCTTTTGGAAATCCGCAAGAGCGGAATCCCACTGCGCTCTTTCTGACGCGGCGCGACCGCCCGCCATACAGGACTGGTAGTCCGCGCAGGGCGCTGGCGTTGCGGGGGCGATGCCGCTGCCTGCCGTACCTATGACCGTGGGCATCTCAGTTGGTGACTGGGTCGGAGTGTTGGACCCGTTGCACACGGCGTATTTTTCCTTTGCGAGATAGTAGGGGTGCAATAACCGCGCATCGCTTTCTGCCATCATGCCGCCTAAGCCGCCCGTCGCTGCCAGATCGATGCAATAGGGCGTTTCGGCCGAGCCAGGTTGCCCTTTCCATTCGAAAACCTGTCCGACGATCGTCTGCTGTCCGCCCTGGAGTCGCACAGCGAATAAGCAATACATGCCTGGCTGCAGGTTTGACCCAGCGACGAGTTGTACCATCTGCGTCTGGCCGGGTACGGGTTTCTGCAAGAGCTCCACTTTCAGGGCATCCGTTTTAGCGACCACGTATTTTTGCAGGGGAGATGCCGCTGGCGTTTGGCCGCGTGGCGATTGACCTGAAATGTCACCCAGCAACCCTCCCACTTGTGCGAGAGCGTCGGGTCGCGTCACCAAGTTTCTCGCATACGGGAGCTTGTACAACTCCAAGTTCGCGCTCGTGTCCGCGACAGCGGGGTCGAACACAATAAAACGCATCTCGCCACCCTCGAAGACCAAGACCGACTCGGTCTCCGTTGCCATCTTCTGAAAATCGTAAACCGGGACGCTATGTTGGCTTGGCGTGAAAGTCCCCCTGCCGCCAATCAAGGGAGCCAGCTTGCCGTCAACCACGCCATAGATTCCGAAAAACTCGGGGACTTGACACCGCGCGGAAGGCGAAACGGATGCAACCAGGAGGAATGCGGCTATTCCTCGCCCGTTCAGGAAAATGCCTGATGTGGTTCGAAGAATCATGGCAAGGCAAGCGCCAACCCCCACGACAAATCGATTCAACTTATCTTTCATGAGTTCCCCCCCTTTAGAGCATGATCAGCTTGATGAAGTTGTAAGTTGCGCCTGGTTTCGGAGAGGGACGGTCCGCTGCAACGCAAAGCCATTGACCTGGACCAGACGAGTTTTCACTCATGTTGGATATAGAACCGCTCGACCATATCCATAATAAGGTCTGATGGGTCCTCTCCTCTTTCCTTAATAAAGAGCATTTCAATCAGTTGCTCGGTTGTGAGGAATAGAATAACTTTGCCATCCTCACTAAAGATGGTGTTCCGCTTGACGTGGGCTCCGCGGTTCGGTTGGCGGTTGCAGCACATAATCCCTAGCTTGCCCATCGGAGGGGTGAGATAGTTACGCGTCTGGTTCGTCTCATCCTTGCCAATCTCCTCTGCATCGTAGTTCTTGAACTCGAACAAGACCATACGAGCCCTTAGCTCTCTAAGCAGATAGCCCCAGTTGTTCTTCCTGTCCATATTACGATTGGGGAATACTGCGTCACGTCGGTCAATACCCGAGAAGCTCCGTGACTGGATAATCGGGTCGTTAAGCGGTGGCACAAACAGAAACCGAAGAGCGTCAATGCACGCGTCCTCATACCGTTTCCACCCCTTCCGTCCAGGCGGGCACTTTTGCAAACGCTGACGAATCTTCTGGCTCCTATTCATGGACACCACTCGAAGTGAAGTAGGTCTGAATGAGGTCCGGGTGCTGAATCAAAAGGTCCGTCAATTCCGTTCCGTCGATGACGCGCAGTTGGTAGAACGTCTTGCCAATGCTTTCTGACAAAAAACTCCTCGCGACTGAATTCAGTCGACTGTTCGTAATGATCAAACCCCTCTTAGTCCCGCCCGACGTCATCAGGAATCCCAACATCTGGTGCAATGCGGATACACTTACCCGTTGATCCCGATACAACTTCGCTTCAACCAGCCAAGTCTCGGTCTGCTCCGCACCGAAAGGATCGCGAGAATGAAAGGTGGCAATGATGTCGACACCACTATCATGGGTGATTCCGCCTCTGAGCACCGAAAACCCTAGCTTAGCGAGGAGGTCCTCGACCATCCGCTCAAAAGTCTTTGAGTCCAACCTTGAAAAGTCGACCTCAGGTGCTGCGCGGATTTGGTTGATCAGGCGCAGCACCGCCCCGGGGATATCCCGGCGCAGATCAACATAAGTCCAGCGTGCTAGGGACGGCGGAATGTCGCAGTCCTCGATTAGGGCAGGTATTACCGTAATGGCTCTGTCCCGAAGTTCTCTGGAAATCGCTGCATTGAATTCGGTTTGTACCCAACTGGAGGCTACAGCGCGTGGGGAGAGAAGAACAACAAGAATGTCACTAGACAACACGGCCTGTTGTACGCGTTGTGCGATTGAGTCCCCAGGTTCGAGTGCCCAGGCATTGATCTTCACGTTTAGTCCCGCGTTTTGCAGGGCTTCCGCAACAATACGAGCGACGGCTTTGTCCGCCGCCGCGTAGCTCATGAACACTTGGCGAGGTTTCGGTTCAGTGGTTCGGACCTCGTTCACGATTGCCTCGTACGGTTCGATTCCGTTAACTCCTGCCCGGACTGCCCTGTATAAAACCCTCCCGGGTCGGCGTCATGAGAAAGCGCCACACCGATGGTGCGGGGTTTTAACCTGCACACGTATTGCCGCGGTCGCGGCTGGCCAGGGAACGGTGCCGACGGTGACTGACGATGATTACTGGAGTGATTCATGACGCCTAACCTCCCAGGGGTTTCCAGGCTGGCGAAAAGATAACGGAATTAAACAACTTATTAACCTGAGATGCAAGGGGAAAGGAGCAGGGGACAGGTTACAGGTTACAGGGGACAGGGGCTGGGGATTGGGGATTAG
The DNA here is from genome assembly GCA_050010335.1 of Terriglobia bacterium. Taxonomy (GTDB): domain Bacteria; phylum Acidobacteriota; class Terriglobia; order UBA7540; family UBA7540; genus Bog-366. The sequence continues at coordinate 2,098 of JBEKLF010000182.1, read as the reverse complement.
GGGCGGGGCACAGGATTCGGGATACGGGAGTGGGCAGATCTTCTTTTAATCTTTTATGCGTTTTATTGTTCAATCCGTCTTTCATCGAAAGCTTCCATCTGTGGATGACTGAAGCGGAAACTGCGTGGAAACTCACACCTCGGCAAGAAGCTGACTTAGAACGGGCGCCGAAATCTCGCTTCTTCCCACAAGCTCCTTGAGTTCTCTGGCAAGTTGGAGCATCTCGTCCGGCGCTTGCGAGCAGTGCCAGCCAGCGCCTATTTCGCCAACTCGGGAGGACAGAAGTGCACGAAAGATTTTCGCCACAACGAATCGCGGCAGTACATCGAGAATCGCTGCACTGGTAGGAACGATTCGGCGGCCTGTGGCGCGAACCACAGCGATGGTTTCGTGCATCGCATTCGCGAGCCTCCGCATATCCTCCCGGGAACGAGCCAGGGCATAAGTATCGCACCTGTGCTTGAGGACGAGCATCGCAAGAGGGACCACCAGGGCCGCATGGGTGACAAGCCAGTCGGGCATGTTCGGAATGGCCTTGGCCTTGAGGCCGGCGCGGTTGAAGATGTTTACCAGTTTCCTGAGCCTCTCCGTCGTCGCGCCATTCGCTTCGCCAAAGGGGCTGGCGCGCCCCTTCGTTCGCATCGCCCGGATCAAGCTGCCTTCGCGCCTCCCTCCGGCGAAGACAAAGCCCAGCATCACACGAGTCGCGCCCAGAGATGCAACCCACTCGTCCGGACCCAAAGCTGTGTTCACCATGAAGACAACTGTCGGCGACTGGTTTTGTCTTAGGACGGGGAGAATATCCCCCGCTTGATTCTTGCGAACGACAACAAGGATGTACTCATAAACGTCCTCGGGAACCAGCCTGTCAATGACCGGCACTTTTGTTACCGTCTTGATGTCTTTGAGCGGATCCTCTATTTCAATTCCTCTCGCCACTAACTCTTCGAACCGCTTCCCACGCGCAAGGACCGTGACATCGTAGCCGGCTCGATGCAGTTCCGCAGCAACAACGGAGCCATTGACCCCTGCGCCGATTACGAGTATTCGAAGCCCGCGATCGTTCATTGCCATCTCCTGCCACTAGAGATCCCGCACGAATTCTATATTCTCAGCGACCGTCTGCACGGTTTAACCAGCAAAACCTCGAAGGGACATCCCATGAACCGGAATCTCCTATTGAGTCACTGATTTGCTCCGATGGTATGACTCCGGAGGGGAATTGCAAGACAAAAGCCGCATTTGCGACGGAAAGACCGGGCGATTTCCTGGGCCGCTCCGGCCCATTTTCTACATTTCATCCCCGTCGCGGGGCGGCTTTCCGCTTCTGCGGCACATGATCTTGTCGAAGGGCTTGATCCTCCGAATCGCTTCGCGCGGAAGCAGGCTTAGCCCGACATCACCCTGCGGACGTCTTTCAAAAGGACGAACAGGTGCATGGGGTCGGTGGGCGAAGGGATGAAATCAAATTTCTGGTAGAAAATCTTTGCGGCTTCATCTTTGGCATGAACGGCCAAGGCGCGGATGCCGGCTATGTCAGCCGCTTGTAGGGTGCGCTGCATCGCGTCGCGCAAAAGGGCCTTCCCGATCCCCCGGCCTTGCCAGCGACGGTCTACGGCCAGACGCGCCAGCAGCATGATGGGCACCGGATGGCGTGCCAAGCCCTTGCTTAAACGCTCGGGGGCTTCCTCGCGGATCACATGGCCCACCGCGAGGGCGTGGTATCCCACCACCGTTTCCCCCGACAATCCAACGTAGGTTTGCGCCGCGCCTGCCTGCTGATTCTGCCCGGCGTAGCGCAACAGGTACCGGTTCAGCTCTTCCCTGCCGCAATCGAAGCCTTCGACCCGGTGCTCGGGGCCCAGTTTCTCCACCCTTCGGTCAGCGTTCACGAATGGGTTCCGGCATCAAAGAATCCCGGTTCCCTTAAGAGGCGTTCCAGCCGGGGCAGAGGACGGGGGGGCGCATCGAGGGCAGCTAATTCTAATGCGCGTTCAAGTTGAGACTAACAATCCAAGGCCAAGCCGTGAGACTGCGCAAGCGCTGCGGGTCTGCAGCGAGCCGGGGCAATCCCTGGTGCAACTGGCGGATGACGGCA
>JBEKLF010000181.1:0-17585 GCA_050010335.1 Terriglobia bacterium | reverse complement strand
ATTGATCCGGCACGCCCGGTACTGCTGGCTGCTGCTGGCCGAGAGTCATTTGACGCGGCGACTCTTCGGGGCCATCGTACGCCGAATCGAAGCGTTGCCCGTTCCCACGGGGTAACGTAGACTCCGCCGTGATAGGAAACTGGACGAAATGACCTCCGCGATGCGGCGGTGTCTGAAAAACTGGTGGAGCACGCGATGAGTGCAGCCGTTCGGTCCTTGCAGGAAGCAGGAGAACGTCGTTCGGGGCGTCGCCGAGAAAGACGACGGACCGACAGGGCTCGATTGGAGACAAGCGGGTGTATGCTCTCAGGCGTCGGGATGCCAAAAAGCGAATTCCGGTTGAATCTCACTTCGATTGAGCGTAGAGTGCTTTCATGCATTTTGAGCTGAGTTTGCGCAATCTTCTGTGAACAACCATCTCAGAGGAGGTTAGATCTTCATGCGTAAATTGCGGCAATTCTCCGTGTTCCTTTCGTTCTCCCTTCTTGCCCTTGGCGCCTGCAAAGCGCAGACCCCATCGGCAAACCAGTTGACCGTTATCCGTTTCGAGCAGGGCGGCAAGCCTCAGGGCGGCAAGATCGTATATGGCCCGGTTGGAGCGTCCTCGCAGCCCATGGCCATGAGCAAGCTTCTGACCATGGTGCAAAGCAGTTGCGGCGAAAAGCCGCAAATCGGACGGGTCTTCCAGTTCCGTGGAATCAACTCCGTGGGGGTCTTCTTCACGGTGACAGATCACCCGGAACGAGACTTGCCGTTAGCGGGATTGGTGATTGGCGCGAAGGCGGGGTCTAACCAAGCGGAAGCGGCAATGGTCTATGCCAAAGCGTCGGAATTCGGCGCCAAAGTCAACCCCATGCTGCAGCAATTGGCCAGCGTGTGGCATCCGGGCGGCGCGTCGCCTTCTACCGCGTCGACCGGTCGAAGCACATCAACCCCCGCATCGGGTGCGCCGCTCGCACTGCACAGGGTCGTCCTGCAAGACAGCACGGCAAGCGTCGCCATTCCCGCCGGTTGGACGGTGGATCCACAGAGCTACGGCGGCGGCGCAATCATCCACGGCCCACATAACGAACTCGCTGTCCTGGACAATGATGTCATGGCGCAGGACCCGAACGGGTCAGGCTACCGCAACATAATGCAGTATGGCCACGGAAGGCCCCTTCCGGGCCAGATTATCTATCCGTCCAACGTCGACCTGGTGAAGGCGCTTCCGGAGCTCGTCAATTTGATTCGCCGATCGAAGGGCCTCGGTCCAGTCGAAGTGAAGATCGACCACGCCGAGATGGTCTTCCCGCCTCAGGGCGCGTATTTTCAGGGCGAGCGTTGCGTACGGGCTTTGGGAGAGTACTCCACTGCGGAAGGCAGGCAGACGTTGTACAGGGTGCTGTGTTCGTTCGCGCCTGACCAATACGGCAGTTACCACTTCCTGGACTCTTTCGTCGCTTCCTCCGATGGTTCCCCGAGCCAGGTTTACGCCCTCGGGGAAGCGATCGTTGGCAGTTTTCAGGTTGACGAAGCGCTCGTCGAGCAGCGGGCGAGTGCAGAGGCTGCTCCCCACATCGCACACCTGAAGCAGGTGGATGCCGCTCAACGGGCGGCAGTCCAAGCCAACACTGCGCGCATCGTAGGCAACATTCAGCAGATTGGGGCCAACGCCACCGCCCGGATGAACGCCGTCGAGGCTGTCAATGAGCAGCAGCACGCCGACTGGAACGCCACTCAGGTCGACCATGCCCGGAACACTCAGGGCGTCAGCAACTATCTGCTCGACCAGTCGGTGATTGAGGTCAACGACGGCTATGGCACCGTCGGCCACGGCACGGTCTGGAACAAGACCGCGGAAGCGCTGGTCAAGTCCGATCCTAACCACTTTTCGTACGTGGATGTTCCCGATTACTGGGCGGGGACTGACTTCCGGCCGTGATCCGATACCCCCTCCCCACCCTAGCAATGCTAGGGTGGGGCACGCACCCAGTTCCAATCGATCGTGGGCCGGGATCGGCTGTGGCTGACTATTGCAAATCACATTGAGAAACGAGTCTTTCCGCAACCTCTGAAGTCGCACCCTTTCAAGACCAGACTTCCACCACGGGCTGCTAAGCATCGTTCCCAATTATCGGAGCCATCGCAATATGTCTCCTGGGTCCACCGGACGGGTACGAAAATCTCAGAGCTCCCGACAAGTGAAGCGATCGTCGTGGCTTCTTCTTCGTTGCGCGAAACCAATGCGCCCACAACCCTGAGGGCTGCTCCGGCCTCGAAGACACCCACGAAGGTTGAGGATTCATTTTCCATGCGCAAAAGGATTTTCGAACCGATGGGTACGTGTGTGGCAACAGAGCACTTACATGCCCAAGTGTATTCACCCACGCGCTCCTGCACTCGTAGCTCGATATCATCGAAATCGCTGTCGCAAGCAGCCGCAAATACTCTACGACCGCTTGGGGTCCAATAATCAGCACACAGGTGCCTCACATCACAATGCAAACAGGTTTCTGTCCCGACGTGGGCAGTTGGCGTCGAGGCCTGCAAAGCTGCTCTAGCTAACTCTGTCCTTTTAATTAGGCTTGACTGGATTTCTCGAAGTTGTTCTTCGCCCGGGGCGGGGACAGGCACGCTGCCATGCGGGTACGACAAAGTTAGCTCAGTCGCGAGGAAACCACGGGGATTTACGTCATTGTCGCGGGCCCATAGCAGAGCATATATCAGGAGTTGGTCAGCATGAAGTGGTGAGGGTTCCCCCGTTTTTAAGTCGACAATCAAAATCTTATTGTGAGTCAGCTCAATTAGATCCGCTATTCCCTTCCAGAGAAGAACTGGGGATTTCACGGGCACTTCAAAGTGAGAACCAAAGCCGAGCGCCTTTTTGACATTATACCTTTCCTTCGGTTGTACATCGGCAATGCTGGGCCACTCGACCCGTGCCAGTAATATTTGTAATCGCTCGCGCATCTGTGGAACTCGCCGCAGTAGTTCGGCGCGGAGGCGGTCAGTCCCTCGGACGCGGGGGTTGCCGGTGATCTCCTTGAGAACATCATCAATCTTACAAGCGATAATCTTTGAGTATCCTCCCAACTCCTTTAGAATCGATACTGCTCGGGAATCTTGCGAGGAGCCCAAGCCACGCAAACGAAGAGTCCGTGCGATCTGCCCCACTAATCCGTGAACAACTTGCCCCACAATCGCATTCATTTGGGGCTTAGGAGGATACCCTGGTTTCTCCCAGATGCCAGGATAGTCTGCGTGGCGTAAAGCAGCACGACGAGGGCAACTCTCGACTTCAATAAGCCACCAGAAGCTGTTCCAGCCGGGCAACGAGGCCCAATGGAGTGGAGGAGCGGCCGGCAATAATGGTCGTCCGTTTGTTGCCATGGCTTTAACCTGCCTGCGAGAGTATCTCGCTGGCGGCCCGCGGTAAATTTCTACCGACAACGATTTCGTCGACCAACCGAGTTGGGACAGAGGAGTATTCTTTCACGTCATACAATACGGGGTCGGCAGGGTCATCCGGGGCCAGCGGTGCACTCAAGCCAATTACCAACTGCCCCGCACCCTTTCTCGACAGAAGGATCGGGGCAATGACATGTCCCAATCCTGGCACATCGAGTTGGGCATTGCGCGTGAATACGACGCCTTCATCAGCCTGCCTTTCTAAGTCCTTGAAGAGAACATCCGTCGAAGCTCTGAGTCTTGCCTCTGTCCACTTCGGGCGTTCGCCGGTGAGCAGATAACGCAATAATGCTGCGCCCAATAGGCGGTCGAGCAATTCGTGTTCAAACTTGTTCTTGTAGCTACGCAGGCAACGATAGCAGGACCGGTCGCAGTCGCAGCGCTCTAGGATGTCCAATGCTTGCTCGAACACCGGAAGTCCGCTTGCGCCTATTTGCTTTACAAAACCGGCCCCCCCGGGGAGGGTGTCATAGAGGTAAATCTCAACCTCTTCGCCGCACCGCCCCAAGGGCGTGAGCGCAGGCCGATATTCCGCCTGAACTTCGGATGGTTCGATTCGCAGCGTGCTACATGCTGCCTTTGAGATCGCTTCACTTAACGTCCTCAAGGCAATGTTCGTAGCTAAAAGCGAAGGGGCAAGTGATACTGGGGATTGCACCCGGAGGGAAATCAGTAGAACATCTGTGATGAAGTCTGTTCCAAGCACGATGCCCTTCGCTGTTCGTCCGCCTTCGCACATTGGTTCTCGGTCATCTGGAAATGGCTTCTGGTGTGCACTTCCAAGGCCCGGGGTCAAAGTAATAGCAGGCTCAATGCGACCACACAGAGTGCAGTACGAATACCCCTCATCTTTGGGTCCGCGGTTCGTGACAAGCAAATGCTCCTTTAGGTGGTGGACGCGAATCCATTCATTAACTAACGCCCATTTGGACTCATCAGCAGGGGTTGGGGCGACCAGCCGGGCTCGAGTTGCGTAACTCTTCGCCGGCTGATCATCTGGAGAAACGCCTTCATCTAGGAACACGGGATGGGCAAAACCGGGTGGCCGTAGCCAGTATTTTGCCTTTCCAAATGTTCCGATGCCGCCACATGCAGGACAATCTCTCGACTCGCCCCTTTCTCCTGCAGTAATCGCAATCGTCCGAGCATATTGGCAAATATTGCACTCATAGTAGAGCCTTCTGTTTTGCCAAGCTGAAGCACGCTCACGGCCAACTGGTGAATACACCGCGCCTGACGTAAACCTCTTGCTGGCGATCCACACCTCCTTTCCCGGTGCGTATTGTGTGAGCGCGACCGATAGGCCCTGGGAAGGAGTGAACTGAAACTCGGGCCGGAAACGCGTCGATCTATCTCTGTCGAAAACGTAGAAGGTGGCCACATCGGTGGGAAAGGCGTAGCGCGGCAGAACGCCTTTGTAAAGCAACCGATCGAGTAAGTTCTCATTGACCACATCGGCGCATGGAACTTCTTCTCCCTCTTCTGAGGGGACTTCCGAAACTAAAGAATCGTCCTCATCATTCTGCTTTACAGCCGTGGCCGATGATGCGGCCGAATCAAATTCGATAGCTTTATCCACTTCGGTCACGGTGTCGGTTATCAGGCCTGCGAGTAATCTCGTGCGGTCAGCATCGTTCAATTCAGTTGGAATCCAGGCTGAAACAGCCTGGCGAAGAGAACCCTCGTTATTCTGGAGCCATTCAACGAAATCGGTCCGACTCAGAATAGAGCCGGATGATTTGAAATCACTGACCGTGCCGAGGACGGCAAATAAATGCGGCTGGTCTTCCGGAGAGATATCAGGGAGTTTGAATTCGTGGTACTTTTGAAATAAGAACGCCGTGACGTGCCTGCGAATGATCTCAACATTATCCAGCGTCAAATGTGGATCTTCCACCGGTCCACGGATCATTAGGTCCGGATTGGTGAAGTAATGCTCATCGTGTGAGTCGGCGCTCCCAAAGGCTGTTACAGTTGCGATCGCGTTTCCGCGCCGACCAGCTCGACCCGCGCGTTGCTGATAATTTGCTCTAGCTGGCGGCATGTTACGTAACGAAACTCCCGACAGCGCGCCAATATCAATTCCTACCTCCATCGTTGTCGTGCATGACAGCACATCGATGGCGGGCCGTTCATGGTCGTTGTCATCTGGCCCTAGATCAACATCTTGAAACAGCAACTCGTGCTCTTCTGCCTTCGAGAAAACATCCTTTGACTGTGCGTTATTCAATTGTGCTGTGTGCTCGGCTGCAATGAGTGATATGGGGGGTACGGGTGGGTCCTTGAGCACGAGAACCGTGCTGGAACGATAATAGCCCTTCCTGGCGATGAAAACGGGATCAATATTCGGATCGATTGGCTCCGCGGTACCTTTAGCGCAATTCGTGCAAATGCGTAGTCCGGGAAACAGACGTTGCGTCGTACGGCATGTGTTGCAATACGCCCACTCACCGCCGATTTCGAGAGAAAGTTCGCCCCCCCTGAGGCGGTATTGATTTCCGACTTCTTCAGTAAACTTTTGCAAGAGCTTCGGAAGCCATTCGTTAGCAAAGGTAACTCTAGCATCTCGGCCACTCACAATATGCTTGAATAAGGTGAAGTTTCCGGTGGCATGGGACTTGACGCGAGTCTTCCACCAAGCCTGCGGCGTCCTTCCAAGCCAAAACCCAAGGCGCTGCCACTGCTTTAACCACAAGCGAGCTAATGCCACTTTTTGTGCCGTAGTGTTGGCTACACCAGAGATTTCCGGGAGATTCTCAATCGCTGTTCGGTGCCGACTCGCCTCCGTAACGGAAGCGAGCGCCAATGCTTCAAGACCGTAGTATCTGTCGGAGAATGTGTCCGATATTCCGGAGAGAAGGGACTCGGGAATTCTGGCGGCGCGCACTTCTCCCCAGGTCCTTAGCAGTTCGGTTGGGTTTTGCAGAACGTTGTTCCGGATTGCTTCTTCGACAAGCAGTTCCGCATTGAAGTCCTCTCCCGATCGAAGCTCCGGCCTCAGTCTCACATCGAGTAACTTCGCACTGAGCAGAACAGCGAGATACAGATCCTCAATAGATATCAAAGGACCTATAGCGGGTATCTCCTGCAAGAGCTTGTACCCATAGATTATGAGGGGCCGGAGCGTATCCTGTGTCGAATACTTCTGAATGTTTGGAGCAAGCCTCGCAGCTGTTTGGCGGGAATCTGAGAAAATCAATACCTTGCGCCCGCGAAGCGGCGCAAGGCGAGTCGCGACAACCGAGCTAGGCGGTTGGATTTGAATCTGGCGCGTGATTAAAGCTTGGAATGGTTGATCGCCTTTCGTCTGGTGGTCTTGCACGGACGAACGGCCATACCCAGCGGACTGACCGCAAACGGCACACGGTCGAAACTCTCCTCGAGATCCCGTGGGGGTTTCGACTCCCTCTTCGTCGTCCGGGGAAGCTGAAACACCCCGCGCGTTTCGCAGATACACGGTCCGAAATCTTCCAGCTTTCGGCGGGTTCAACCTTCCTGTATCGAGATCGAAGTCAGCTGGCTCGACCTCTCCATCCCCAGGATGCTCAAGGAGAAGGTCCAACGGTTCTAGTTCTAACTTTTCGCCGGCAGCAGTGCGCACCGGAATGCCTGATTCTTGCCAGAGGAAATTCGGGGCCTCAAGGTCGTCAGTATAGGCACGAGCGTATGCTGTGCCACAGTTGCGGCAAGTAAAGAACTCTAGGATTCGGGTTCCGCAATCGCATCGTTCACGTGGCTGAGCATACATTTTCCCGGCTGGTCCGCCCCGTAGACCTTGTGGCAGTGCAGAACAATTTGGATCCATGCACACCCACAGCCCGGGCAGGCCTCGGTAAAACGAATGTACTCGGCATGGAAGAAGCCCGGGCTCATCCGGAGACTTTTTTGCCAAACTTCCCAGGGCCATCAGCGCCGTAGTCGCGCGGTCGGCGATCGTATTATCGACGCCAGGAAATATTAGAGCGGCCAGCCCCTCCAGGGGCTGCGCTTGTTGCATTGTTAGATTTACTATTAAATTCATTGGGGGGAAGCCGACGAGTGCGTTGTAGACCGTCTTGGAGAGGTCCAATGCACGTACTTCTTGGCGGTAGTCGAGAAATGGCTGGATCGCATTCAGACGCATCACTTCCGATTCGGCGTAGAAGTGATCGAAATCTATAGAGGCCAGCGCTTCGGCATCCGCTCCAGTGCCCACAGATGCAGGTGAACGAAGGGCGAGGTCCCCTGTGATAGGGACGAATGAATGCGGGGTCTTTCCAGTGAGTTCCGCGCCGAACTGAGGCGCGTATGTGTAGTCACTGAAACTTGCACTCGTGCAGATAACCTGTATTCTTTCAGGCGGAATTCCCAGCCGCACCCGCAGCCGTCGAATGAGCAGCGCGACCTCGGCTCCTGCCGCTCCTCGGTACAGGTGCGCCTCATCGAGTACAAGTAGAAAGTTCTCCTTGGGATGATCATGTAGCCACCGCCGAGTCTCGTCAAAAATCGGGCGCTCGAGAGGACGCATCAGCATATATTCAAGCATCGAATAGTTGGTTACTATCAGATCCGGAGGCGCTTGCTGCACTTCGTGCCGAGTCAAGAGTTCGGGATCATCAGCCAGGGTTACGCAGCGCTTGAACTCTCCATTCTTGTCCTGCCACCGTGAGCCGAGCCTTCCGAACCATGCGACCAAATCGGGCTTTGCAGGCCATTTCCCGCGTTTCTGCAATTCTTCGACGAGACTTTTCGAGACTTCACGTCGTGGGGAATTTGGATCTAATGAATTCAAAATATGACGAACGTAGTAAGCACCGATCGATGATAAACGCTCCTGGTCTTTCTTTGGGTCACGGACTCCCGGGTAAAGGGTCCTGCTCGTATACCGCGCGAAGCGTGCCGGGCGACCAGCCCATGTTTTGAACCGCAGGGTCAGGCGTTTATCACCGAACAACAACCTCAAACGCCCGAGCTGATCATTAACGAGTGCGTTCATCGGATACAAGATCATCGCCCTGACCGCAGCGTAATCCCGGAAAGAGCTAGGGTTCGCTGTCGCTTCCCTGGCAAGCTTGCCCAGTATTGGCAGCAGGAAACTCTCTGTTTTTCCTGACCCGGTTCCGGTCATTATCACGAGGCTTTTTCCTTTAACGAGAGATTGGTAGATAGCCTCCGTCTGATGATGATATGGCGGGTCATAGACCAGTTGCCTTCCTTGCTCATTAGGGCTGCTTAGTGTTTCAAAAAGTCCGGCAATGTGGGGTTCGAGATTTTCGATGTCTCTAAATCTACACCCTGGTTTGTAGCGCGGGGTGCTCTCGATGTAAGGACGCTGATATATGACACCGAGGTCGTCAAGCAGTCTGCGCCGCTGGGCAATCAAGCCGGGATCACCAATGTGATACGTGGCCTCAATATACTCACGCAAAGAGCGCTGTAATTCGTTGATCGTTTCGTTGATTGTCGCTGGCATGTTATCTCCCGCTCCCGTCCTGCCGAACCATCCACATTCGTTCTTGAGCGAAATTGATTTCCGCGTCGAGTTGCGTCATGTCGAATGCATATGAGAACAAACAACCGGTGCTTACGACGGACCTACCGACGAAATCCCACCTCCGGCGAGCCCACAATGGCACAGGAGAGAAGAAATCGAGAAGCCTTTCGTTTGGGCGGGCGCCGTCACGCACTCGGAAAATCTGAGGTGTGCCTCTCATTGAATCTATTGCCTGCTGTAAGTGGAAGGCCTCATCGCAAGCTCTCCATTTGTGTTCATATATCGGCAAATCAAGTAGCTTTTCGAGCGCCCCGCCTTGGATTGAGACATAGCACCATAAATCGGCCCCGAATGGCTGCGGTCGCCTCGCGACGAATAATCCGGTCTGAGTCTTTAGCGGTATCCACCTGCCCCGGTAGAATCGGACGGAGCGTTTGGGATCAAGTAAAATCATTTCCGGGATGGCCCCAGAAATGCCCGCGAGGGCAAGTTTCTGGTCGTACTTTGCTACGTGGTTTCCTGCGGGGGCACACGATGGTAATCTCAACCACGCCTCTGGTTGCACCTCCAAAAGACCGAGATCCAAAAGGCGAGAGCGCGTCTTGATGTCCGCGTTGTGGATGGCCACTCGATAGTTTTCAAACGTTAATGTGACATCAATTTCCACGTCAATTGGAAATCTTCCGTCGGGGTAGATACCGAATAGCAGCACTGTTGATTCAGACAGATATACGAAGCTCGGTGGAGCGGCGTACAACAGTCGAGCAGAGGTCTGAGAGGCAATATCCCTAGATTCAATAAAATCTCCGTAGGCCAGCAGCGAATCCAACATGTCCTCAATGTTGTCTCCTAGCTCCTCCGGGTCAAGATCGAAGCCTTCGAATGCCCCTGTGACTGTCCGAATAAGTTGGGAAGGTGGACAAGGGCAGAGGAAGGCTCCTGCTCTCCTCAAAAGAGCCGCAATGGCTTCGGGGGCAGTCATGTTGATGAGGTCGGAATCGAAACCGAGATCCGAGGCGGCAATTGACTGCACGGCTTCCACAGTGATTTGCTGCATTATGAGCCTCAGTGAGCTACGTTGTCGGTAGACGGCTGCATTAGAGTGACAAACCTTGCCGTCCTCGCCAGGAGACGCTGCCGACGCAGGTAAGTGAGAGCGATGGCAAATTCGTCGGCAGCCCACAGGCGGACGCCTTCGGTGGCGCCGAAGGAGCGGAGAGCAAACTCCGTGATCCATTGATAGCCACTCATCCCGTGGTCATGTGCAAGCGAGATGGCAGGGAGTTCAGCGAATTGGTGCAACGTGCGAACCAACAGCTTCGCTGCGCCATTTATGGATAACCATTTAAACTCGTCAGATTTTGTGGACAATTGATTCAGGATATAGTTCTCCCTCGGGCTCTTGGAAATCGTCTCCTTGAACGTCTCGACAAGGTCGCGGTCTTGGTTCAGGGTACGTTCAATTGCGGCCCATTTGTCGCCGCAGAGCAATGCTACAATAGTATTCCTAAGCATACTGAGCACTTGTTCTTTTCGTATCTTTGCGAACAAGTCGCCTGGCAGGCGTGATCTCGACCACAACTCGAAGACCGCGAATATGTGCTCGAGACGGTTCTCAGCGCTCTGCGTTCCAACAGATGTACTTCCTAGGCCAAGATCGTTCAGAGAATGAATCCGCGGCGGGATAACTACGGAGCATTGGTGGTCGCCAGATCTTCCGAGATACAGGCCGCCGTTTTCGGGAACCTGGAAGCCCGCAAGAAGCTGAGGCCCGTTCAGTATTTCTTCCCGGTCTGGGTGGTCAAATGACAGATACGACACCGTAATCGGTCGCTCCTCGTCGAGTTGAACGATGCGCAGAAAGTAGGATTGATTCTGATGGCGTAATGCCCATCGTAGTGGAACAAACTCTCGCTCACATCGAACTTTCTGCTGACCTAATTCCCTGGTCCGAATATTGAGAACACATGCTGATGCCTCGTCATATGCATTCTGCATGTGTTGAGTTTGAACGGCAGTTTTGAACGTGTTGAAAAATGTGTTGGCCGATACTGGTAATTTAATGGGACCAAATTTGCGTTCAGCAATTAGAGCGGAGCAGTTCCGATCTCGATACATGAGGAGTTCCACCTTCGCATCATGGCAATCGGGCCCTAGAATCTCCACAACTGCACTGCCTTCCCACAACTGCTCCATTGTTGGATTTGCCGGAGTAACAACGAGTTGGAGCGGCGAAGTGAATCTAGTGAGGTGATGTACGGCCCGGGGTGGCCTCACTTGCAAGTTAAGAGTTCCTATTGTTGCACGTTCCTGCGAGGCGTCGAAAAGGGAGAGCGTATACTTACCTTGGCCGAGTTCGCCAAGGCAAATGAACGTCGGATTCCTAATTTCACTCTGAGGAATAACCATCTCCGCTGGCTGTGGTCCTGAGAGACTCAGGACTAGGCCGGCTAAGGGAAAGTCAATCGCGATCCCTATACAGGGCCGGTCAGTATTCAGCCATTCGCAGGCACCCTCTCCGTCCCATACGGGAGGGACCAAACCGGCTGGCCAGACTCGAACTGCCCTAGCTGTGGTCAGTCCCAGTTCTCTCATTTTCTGTGAATAAGACTTGGAAATAGTTTCGGGCAGCGAAGTGCGAATCGCATGGATTCCAACGCATACCAATGTTACGGGCGTGGCTCCTATGCCAGTTCCACAGAGAGGATCGGCACTCAGGACGACGTAGTCATTGCCCGGTCGTAAGATTTTGGTCAAATGTTCGACGGCTGAACCGTCACTTGCACAGCGAAAAACCCACGTTGGTCCCGGACGCAGCAAACACTCTGTGTGAAGCAGGCAATCAAGTTCTGGCACAGAATCGTCGAATTTCAAGAGCACTTGGCCTGTTTTTGGCCACCGAGCAAGCGAAACCTCTTGTTCTGAAAATAGTACTCTGCCTCGGGCGAGCGGGCGGGGATCCCGCGCTCCAGCAACCGAGCAGCGCTGGCCAACGAGAATTTCCTTGAAGTTCGGAAACTTGGAGAGGAGGGGAGACAAGTTTGAAATTCGTAGCCGAACATCCCACGATCCATTGGGGAGAGGGCGCAAAATGATTCTGGGTTCGATCCCGATTTCTCGCAATTCCCTTTTCGTACTGTTTTCATCTCCATCAGTTTGGCAACTCACGCTTTTCTCGTCGAGTTCACCTACTGGCGCGCTGCCTTTTCGCAGCCCCGTCAGCCGAACCGCTGTAGCGTGCTGTCGAGCATCGCTCAACCATTCGCGCGACCTGCGCTCTAAATCCAAATCGGTCGCGATGCGTCGGCGCGTAGTCGGAAGGATCAGGCTGCTTGATTCTTCATTTTCGTTTAGCAGCAGAGAGGAGGCGATTTGTCCGACCAGGAGATGTTGTTCTGCGAGGTTTTGGAATCTCGAACTAGTCCTCCAACTGTAGGCCTCGATCCGTTCACCTAACATTTGCGGCGAACTTAGAAGTTCAGCATCAAAATAACCTCGGATGTCGTATAGAACTTCTGCGAGTTGCCGTTGAAGATCTTTGGGAATAATGGCGTGCGTTATTGGCCAGGAGATGATTGAAAAGTGTTCAGCCCAACGGCCGTAGGGTTTTGCACCACCGAACCCCCGGTGAAACTTGCGAAAGGCCTCTCTAATCCAGTCACGATCCCCATGCATTGACCAGCCGGGTGTACGGTCCGAAAAGGTCTGCCAGTATTCATCGCCGGAGAAGTCATACCCGATTTCGGTGGCGTAAACTACCCAGGCCAGCCAGTGGCGGTCCGACGGGCCAGTCTGCGCTATGTGATATTTTATGGCTTGTGAAAGAGCGTCGCGGTCAGATTCATTCATCCCATGCTCTAGGGCAAACAGAGCACGCCTATTGCGATCAGGCTGCCGCTGCAGGGTCGCGAAATGCTGTTCGAGATTGACTTGCCATTCATTTAGTGTCATCTGTGGAATCAAGCCTTTGAGATGACCGAGCCATTGCCCCACTACTGTTGCAAGAGTCTACACCACAGCCGGGACCAGTGAAATCGGATTTCTAGGGCTACAGTGCTGCTTGGCAAATGTGTTTGACCGATCGGTCGGGTGGGGTTGTGCTGCCCAAAGCTGTTTTCGCCCGCACCCCAAAAGGCCCGGGCGTTACACTTGTCTGCCTCTCCGCGCCAGCCAATTCCGCGTCACCATTTGGCTCTGCGAATTCTCGAGGCTTCATTCCCTTTGATTTGTCCGCGCGTGAATAAGGCGGCCAGCGGAGGAAACAAAATGATTGGGCTGGTGCATTCTCTCTGGACACGGCATTTGTGTTTCGGTCACACAAACTACGGGCGATAATTATCTTGTTTCTGTCATGAGGTGCGCAGTGTGCCTGTAGTGAGGTATAGGTGGCGCGTGGACTCGCGAGCCGTAGCTGAATCACTGCAGACGATTCGGAAGAGAGACACTCCCACCAGCCTCGCCTGAAAGCAATCGGGAAGAGGCTGAAGTAAAGCTTGTCACCCTGCTACGCGGCACGTTGCCAATTCTCGTCATTGCATTGCTCGCCATCTACTTTGAGCAGGTCAGGAAGGTAAGGAAGTCGCCGAAGTCGTGCAAGGGGTCGCATAAACCGGTTTCGGACCGGGAAAGGAACTCCGCCTGGCGACACTGAATGAGCGTTACTCCTCCGTACACGACGGCAAGATGACGCGGGCCCCATGCTCTAGAGGGTAATTGACCGAGTGCTTCTCGACTTCAGGCAATGTGTCTTCTCTCAGAATCCTTTTGGAAAGCCACCTCTTTATCCAATAATCACCAATTTTTCGAGTTACTTCCCTTGGATTTGACCTGCCGTATATGAAATTGGCCCGCTTCGCTACCCCCAATAAAACCTCTCGAAAATTTGAGGCGAGGCTTATGCCATAAATTATTCGCGCGTTCCCGTGCATTAACAGCGAATCGGACGGCAGTCCAACAAGGGCGAGCCCGTCACGGATCTTTCGAAACCTCGGATTAACGCCCTCGCCGAAGATACTGTTGACCCTGCGGCCCCCCTCACTCCTTGCCAACAGCACTTCGATTTCGTCTACGGTCGTCGGCGAAAGGTGATTCGAGCCGAACCCGAGCGACCGGCCCAACAATTCGTATTGCACTCCCGTTGCGGGCTTTCCGCCGACCTCTTCCGCAGGTATCCTCAAACGGTTGTACTGGCTGGAAGCGACGCCGTACAAACTTGTGGTCCCAAGTAGGACGAGTTGCGGCGTACGAAGGGCTGGTTTTCCGGCCATGGAGGAAGCAATAATGCTGGGAGTATTCCCATACCGCCGTTCGTACGCTACCGCAACCTCTGGGCTCGTAACGAGCATGGCGACCAGCTTTCCTCCGAGGAGAGGGTTATATGGAGCCACTGCGCCGCAAACCATGATATCTAACATGTCGATGCCGATGTGACTGGCCTTCATATGCCGGATGATCACCTGGATGCCCCTTCGTCCTGGACTTGTCTTCAGTGCTAGGCCGAGAGTGTGTTTCGTGGGGGACTTGAATCCGGCTTCAAGTAAATTGAGTCTTGCTGCGAGGAGTTCGGCTAAGACTTTTGCCCGCTTCGCCCTGAATAAGTACGATCGGGCTTCCTGCTCCCAGTCCTGTGTTGACTTCTTGTGTTGGCTTGACTTAGGGAATTTCGTATGCCACTGACGAGCTAAGACGGCTTCGCTTAGTAGGGTGTCGACGATCTTTGGCGATGGGCTAAGCAGGTCTCTGCGCCTGACAATTTGTTCCTCTAGAAAGTCATTGATATACACTGCCTTGACAAGTCGACTCCATGACTGCCAAATCCACTCCGCCCACCGTTTGGTCGGTTTTTGTTCGAGGCTCTCGATAAATCTGGCCGGCGTCCACCCTATCCAATTATCGCGCGGCGTCAATTGCACCACAGCACTCCCGAGTGCAGCGATGCCGATGATCGGATGGTTTTCGGCGGCCGCGTCCCGGACCAGAAGGCAGACTTGTCGTCCGGGCACGCTGTGGTATGGAATGACCCACGTATGTCTGAAGTACCGCCAAATGTCGGCTAACCTGAGGCCAGTGAATTCACAGGTTGCGTCTCGCTCGACGACTTGAATGTAAGGATCAATGCAGGCTCGAAGTGACTCCAGCCTCTTGGCTTCGTTCTCGCAACGGTCTATGGCCCGGAGTTTAGCGCTTAAGTCGGGTCCATCGCGCACAAGGGATAGGACCGATACCCAGCCGTTTGCTCCGACCCGTTTTGTCTCCATGCTTCGGATGAATTGCCGTGTGGCTGGAAGACAAAGCTGTGAGTCCCGTTCGAAAAGGTGGGCCTCCCGCACGCGTTGCTTCTCTAACGAAAACGAACTTGAGTCCGCTTCTGGGGGACAGCCCCAAAGCTGGGACCCCTCCACGCGGAAAGTCCACCCTTGAACCCGAAGGTCGCAAAGAACTGAGACGCAGACCCGGAGTTCGTGGTTGCACTTGCCGGCTTCCTCTGCGGCTCTGAAGGCAGTGGTGCGAAGGGCCACCGTTTCATTTCTGTCCGCGATCTTCCCTAGCTTCCGCGCAAACTCGAGCAGAAGGGCCCTTGCCTTGCCGTCGGAAAGGAGATTGGGCTTAAGTGGAACACAGTCTTTGTGCTGCTCGCTCAACGCTAGCTCCCGAGAAAGGCCGCCAGAATATTACTCCAAGCTATGCGCTTTCGGTTGTACCAATATCGTTGCTGGGGATTGACCGCTTCTGCCTCGGCTCTTGCCAGCGAAAAAAGAAGGCAATCGATGCTTACCCGCAATTCCCTGGAACCCTCTCCGCAGAGTGGGGCATAGACACGGTCGAAAAAAGGATGGTTACGGTTAAGGACCAACACGAGGGCACCACGCTGGCGCTTCAAGGAATAAAAGGCCTCTTCGCGTAAGGGAAGAATAGATAGACCGTATTTGGGATTTCGATCCGTGCCTCTAGAAAGGGAAGAGAGCATCGGAGGATGCCGCCCTCCTGCCTTCTCTGGAATCGGGGGAAGGTATTTATCCCTTTGAGAGAGAATCTGAGCCGCGGGAGTCTTGGGGTGATCGTTTACCTTCGAATATGCACGCCGGACGCGCGAATTCAGCGTGTGTGCGATGGCTTCGAGGTCTGCAGTTAGAATAGCTTCCAATTCGGGGCTCGGGTGAATAGCCTGCTTCGTATAAGTCGGCCGGAAGTACTCGTCCAACTCCGCTCCGAAGGCTATCTCACATCGCCACCAATCGTCATAGTTTTCTCTTCGCTTCTTTCCCATGAAATGCCAACCGTAGCTGACCTCGCGACCTGCCCTTACAAGGGATGCGCCAGCGCCTTTGACAATGCCGTACCGGCGCTTGTCCTCAACAGGCAGATTGTGCCAATCGGCGACTGGGAGTTCCGAAAAACGAACACAAATAGCTGAATTCCTCCCTGGATTGCCTGGCAGCCGGAACTTGTACGTGAGGGGCTTGGCGTAGATCTTGGCGCCGGTGAGGGGCGTGTCATGGTGGCAGAAGAGGGGATCAACGGGGACCACTCGTGTCCCGTTGATTGAGATCTCGACCCCGGCCCAGATTGAGTATCGAAATATCCTTCCGATTTGGTTGCGCAGCTTTTCCCCTGAGACCGAGGTTGGCGTCTTTTCCAGCCTGTCGCATTTCCGCCAAACGACTAACGTGCCTGTTGCGCCTGAATAGGCTCGTGCCCATCCGGGCAATTTGGCGCTTCGGGGAGGCGGGATCTCCCGCATGGTGCCGTCGGCGATTTCGTCTACATCCAAATACGAGTAGAGCGTACCGCCAGATCTTCTCCACGTGTAGATTTCCAGCCTGCGGGCTTGACTCAGTGAACTGGAGGGTAATCCCATGCCAAAGCGACCGGGGCCTGTCCGGTCATTGAATCGCGTTGTGCCCCCGAACTGTAAGGCCGCCCTGAGAGTGCGGTCGTCCATTCCGCAACCGTTGTCTAGGGCTGCAACCGTGACGCCGTGGTCCTTTTGAGATGTATCTTCTGTTGTAATGAAGACGCGCACTTTACTTGATTTGGCCTGAATGGAATTGTCCAAAAGTTCTGCAATTGCATATGCTGGCCCTCCGTACCCGACCTCTCTAATTGCCAAGATAAAGTTCTGATCAGCCACGATGGAGAAGTCCCGTTGCAGTCCCATTTGCGTTTCCTTTCTTTGCCTAGTTCAATTCCATTAAGATTTAATAATCGTACGCACGATTTGTCAAGGAAGAACTTTCCCCGGACTGCACGTACACCTTGACGCGATTAGTTGAGAGATTGGGCCGCCGTGGGCTTAATATACCCGCAGGGGCAACGTCCCGTGCTAGGCGAAAATCGGTGCGAACGGTAAAGTGGGCATCGAGGGTAGAGCCGGGGTCGTCCACCAGTATGCGGAACAAGATTGGCTCGTTCAGGCCTTGGGACCTTTGCCCACCGTTTGCGTGCAAGCTTGGAGGCGTGAATGTCTTTGCGTTTCTTGGTCATTCGAAGGCGAGATTGTACGATATCCTTGGACTAGCTGCATACAGCTTTCTACTTTCTGCCTGCGATTCAGACAGTGGGGGAGGGCGCGAGGCTGGCGGGAGGCAGGAGCGGCGAGACGAGGGGAATTGGGCGCAGGAATGGGGGCGTGTTGAGACGGGTGGCGGCTGTGTCGTAGGGT
>JBEKLF010000180.1:0-19143 GCA_050010335.1 Terriglobia bacterium | reverse complement strand
CTGTGGCCGCGGCAAAGCCCAGCGCTGGAACTATACGTTAGCAGGCAATGTGGTCAGCGCGAAGAATCACCAATGCCTCACCGCCACGGGCCCCGACAGCGGACCGCAAGGCCTGAACCTGCAAGCCTGTGGGCACAATCAACCGGACCAGATTTGGTCGTTGCCGAACTAAGCAGGAGCTTTTTGGAATTTTCTTTTCCCTGGTCGGGTCGAGGACTGGCGCCATGCTCCTTAGGTTCAGCCTATCTGTTGCTCCCTGTTTCCTCTGGGAGTGCCTCACTAAGTTGACTGCACTAAATATTGCGCGTAATTTGGCTCGGGTATACAATCCCTTGTATGGCCCGACCGACTTTGCTCAAGCTCTCCGAGGTGGACGCGCGCCAGTTGCGGGAAGCCGCGGCCGAGTCTCCCGAAGCGGATTTTCGTGACGCCTGTCGTGCGGTTCTCAGCTTGGCCGGAGGCGCGACTCGGCCGGAGGTGGCGGAGCAGTTTCGAGTGCATCCGGCTACCATCGGGCGATGGGCGGCCCGCTACCGCCAGCGGGGTCTGGCCGGGCTCCGTCGTCCCGAGCACGATGCCCGAGGGCGACCTCGCCTCTTGCAGGTGGAGCATTTGGAACTGTTGAGGCAAACGGCTCTCACCCCGCCCCGAAAGTTGGGTTATGCTTTCACGGCGTGGACCTTGTCGCGGCTGGGGGAGTTCTTGAAGCGGCGGACGGGCGTGACGGTTCAACCGCACTACTTGGGACGGCTGCTGCACCGCATGGGAATTGCCCGGAGACGGCCCAAGCATGTCCTGGAAGGCAAACGCGATGAGGTCGCTCATGACCGCGCCAAAACTGAATTGCAAGCCCTCAAAAAGCATCTGGGACGCAGGAAGAGGACCGTCGTGATCAGCCAAGACGAAACCGAATTTCATCTTTACCCTTACCTGGTGGCGATCTGGTCGGTCGTCGGCAGTCCCCAACCCCAAGTGCGCACGCCGGGGAAGAACCAGAAGCGCGTCTTGTATGGAGGCTTGAACCTGAAAACCGGACATCTCACCAGCCACTGGGCCGCGACCAAAAGCGGTACGCATTTTGTGGAATATCTGGAAACTCTCTTGTATGCCTATCCTGACCAGAAAATCCTGATGATCGCCGACAATGGCAGCTTCCATCATACGCAAAAAGTGGAGACCTATGTGCATGAACACCGCGACCATTTAGAGATCAAGTGGCTGCCTCCATATTGTCCCGATCTGAACGACATCGAGCGGACCTGGAGACGGTTAAAGGCCAGCCATGCATCGAATTTCCTTTTCAACTCGCTGGACGGGTTGGTCGAAAATGTGCGCCAAGGCATCGAGGAACTAAACTCTACCGTCGTCACTAATTAAGAGCATTATTTAGTGTGGTCAACTTCCAGCCCCCGCCGCTTCAAACCCATCGTGCCGATTTCCAGCAATGGGCTTACCTGCTGGCTTCCGATCAAGGGTTATGAGACCGACACGGCTGGCCGGGCTTTCGGTAATGACCAGGGTCGTAAACGACTCGGCCCTGAACGCTCCAGGGAGAGAATGCTACTGGCATATTTCCCGTAAGGCTCCCTGTGGGTTGGTTTTGCGTCCTCTCAGAGATTCCACATTCCTTGAATTTGAATCCCCGAAACCATTCAGCATCACTCTCGAACACGCAAATTGAAATTATGTGCGAAAGGAAACGCTCTGCTGTCAAGCTCATGTGTAGTCAACAGATGCGACGGCGACTTTTCAGGCCGAATCATTAGGTGGGACCTCAACATCCCCGCCAGCACCGACCGGCGAGAAATCGAGCCAGGCGGCGGTTGTGGCCGCAGGTTGTAATTAACCCCCGCGAAGCGGAATCGGGGTTGAACCGACCTGGCTCGCGTAGCCTGTCGGCGAAGAGGAAGCCCTGGATCGGACAAGGAAGCCGCGCATATAGTGGCCAACCCGCTCGCCCCGAGCCGGCGCGTCGGCATTCACCAGGCTTGGAATTTGCAATGGTTATTGGAGTAAACTATTAATCTATATAGCTATAACTACAATGACCATAGGCTACCGTCATGTAACTCCTTGCCAGGAGTTGGCGACCGAACTCGCTCGTTCCTTGGAAGAAAAGGGATTTGCCGTCTTCATGGACACGAAGATTCGCATTGGCCAGGAATGGGTCGACGAAATTGACCAGCAGTTGCGCAGCTCGCAGCACTTCATTGTATTGCTTTCAGCGGAATCTATTCGAAGCGACATGGCGCGACGTGAGATTGCCCTAGCACATTCATTGCGAAAGGAAAAAAGGCTCACGGTCTTTCCGGTGCGTGTGGATTCGTCGGGATGCTACCATATAATTTGGGAGCTCATTTGGATACGCTCATGTACGCGCGCTGGGCCGAGGGTGACTCATTTGATCGATCTGTCAGTCCATTCTCCTTGAGATACAAGTACCTGCGGAAAACTTGACAGCGGAACGTGGTCACGATACATCTGTTCAGAATCTGCGACCGTTGACAGAGGCTACCGAGCCACGTGGAGCCCCGTTGCCTTCGGCCGATCCTCGTCTGGAGACCGGAGTGGTCGGGCTTGATTCGGTTTCTTACATCCGGCGTGCCGAGGATGCCGCTATGGCTATGTTAATTCTTCGACCCGGCGTGACGGTTCTGGTAATAGGAGCCCCTTCAAGTCGGCAAGACTTCCTTACTTGCACGCGCGGAGGCCTTGGCGCGAGAATACAACCAGCGTACTCTTTAGGCGATTTCCAGCTAATCGACGAATCCCATTTCAAATCCCTAAGGGGATTGCTTTTCTATTTTGCCCACCGCATCTCGAAGGAACTGCGAACTCCGATAAAGCCCAATGACGTTTGGGACGACGCCCTCGGCGCCATGAAGAGCCTCACGGATTTTCTCGAACGAGGTGTGCTCGAACACACCCAAAGCGCCTTTTCCATGGCCGCGGATGAAGTTGACCGCGTATTTCAATATAAGGTTCGCAAGGCGTTTTTTGGGATGATTCGGGCTTGGCACAAACGGGGGCGACAAACACGGTTTGGAAACGCCTCAACCTAATCATCCGTCATTCCACAACTCCTAGACTGTTTATCGACGACATCAACCAGTCACCTTTTAATGTGGGTGAAGTACTTGGCTCAGGGACTTCACGCCCGCTCAGGTCGAGCAACTCAATGAACTACACTTTCGGAGGCTCCGGACCAATGCCGAGGCCGCAGAACTCATGCAACTAGTCGGTGGTCATCCGTACCTTGTGAGCGAGTCTCTTTACGCACTCCGAACAAGTTTGGGAACCATCGGGGAACTGAAGCGGGTTGCGCTGGACGAAAAAGGTTCCTTTGCCGATCACTTGCAAAGTAGCCTCAGGGCCTCCCGACAATGTGCTGGCACGGACGCCGGACATGATCACGTGGTGGATGCGGGCAAGGCACGAGCTGATGTTCTTCGGCCGAGTTGACCACGAGGGGCGCGGGTTCGACGGCGGCACCTACCCGCACCCCGCGCTGGTCTTCAAGGTGACACGCCGTGAACTCTTCGTTCGCGCTTTGGAGAGGGTGGGGAGAAACACCCCTGAAAACTGCCCCATATTGGAATTGCGATTCTGCCGGCCGGGTTTGCCTCGGCCCAATGCGCGTCCCAGATGAGACTACAGTTGAATCGATTGCCGGTTGGCAGGCCATTTCTTCGGGAGCCAGTTTACCCACGCGAACGGAGCGGGGCGCCCCCCTCACTTGTTCCCCACCCGGAGGGGTTTCGGCTCGGGCGGCGTTCGTTTCTTCACCACACTCACAGCCGCCAGGAGCAGAGGGTTTTCCGGGGAAACCTGGCCATCTACATTCTTGAAACCCGCCGAGGCTTTCAAGCGGACTTCTTTCACACGCATGCCGCGCCTAGGGTTGATCCATTCATAAGCAAAAAAAGTCAGGCGCTTTCGGCCGGTCTCGCCGCAATCGACGAGCTCGGATTGGTAAGCAAGATGGGTCGGCGTGTGGCTCATCCCCCATCCCGCTTCCAAAATATTGACGCCATATCGCAGCGGAACAGTCTCCACAAACCCATCTTCGTAGGTCACTTCGTACCACCCCAACAGGTCAGCCGTGTCAGCATAATTCCAGGTGTAGTCGTCGGCGTTGACGTTGCGCGCGGGTTTCGCCGAGGCGTGCAGAAAGATGATGCTGCTGGCGTCTTCCCCGATGGGAATAGCCGCAGACTCGGCGCCTGCGGAGGCGAGAGCAACGGCGGGCTTGTCCCCCTGGCGTCCCAGTTCGAATACCAGCTTACCTGTTTCAACCCGGCCGCTTTTCATGGCATCCAGGTTAACGCCCTGGATGGTGGCCGTCTGCAACGCGGTTTCTATGTTCAAAGGAATCACAGGATCATAGTCGCTGGGAAATGGTCCCGCGCTTAAGTTTCGCCGCACACGCGGCAGCAAGCTCTGAATCGTCGCGGAGAGTTCGTCCTGTGCGGGCTCATGCCCGGACCAGAGAAGCTGCACGCAACCTAAGAACTCAAACATCAGATCCTTACCGAAATTGAACTCGTTGGTGGCAGCCCAGGAGGATGGAGCGCCCCCGATCACGCCACGCCGCCCGGCACGCCGGTCAAACTCCTGAATGTTCGGCTCCATGTTATCGTAGATCTGCTGGAAGCCCCATCCGTCGAGCGCGACTTCGTTCGCCTCACCCTCTCCTTCCTCTCCCCCCGCCTCGTGGCCGTCTGCCCAGAACCAATTGTAGATAAGGATATCTTTGGGTATCAGTTTTTTGACTTGCTCAGGCGATAAGCCGCCGGGCGTTTCATAGGGTTGGCCTTGCGGGGTTGACTCCTTTTTGAGACGCGCCCCGCGCAGCGGTTCGATAAGGTGATCCCCGTAAATAGACATCTTGATTCCGCGCTCGGTGAGGTGATCGTGAATTTTGTTGATGTCCTGGGCATAGAGTTCGCGCGGGTCTTTACCCCGGCAGAGCGGACAGACTCCCCAGGGGATCCGCCACTCGTCATGTCCAACGTGCACCATGCGAGGTTTCATAACTTCGATATATTCATCGAGGACATCAAACAATAGGATATAGACCTGGGGATTCGAAGGGCAGTAGGTGTCAGGCCATTCGGCCTCGGGAATCTCCGCCAATTCCCGATGGCGAGTCAGTAAGTAGTAGCTGTGCGTAAGGGAGGGAATCTCCGGGATGACCTCAATATGGTGCTGCCGTGCATAGGCCACCAGGGCGGCGACTTCTGATTTCTCGAGCACCTTGCCATCCGCTGTATCGGCATTGGCGGAATCCTGATACTGGCCTCCGGGGCCCGGCGACCGGTCACGCCGCGTGGCGTTCAAGTCTCTGTGCAGCTCCAGCCAGCCTGCATTTACTTCCGGGTGGCGATCAAGCCGCATCGCTCCGTTCAACTCCACGATGACTCGGTTGTATTTATATAGAGCCAGGAAGTCGCGCACGAAGCGATTAAAATAGGCGATGTTCTCATGGCCGGGTAAATAAAGCTTGATGCCCCGAAACGACTTGGCAGGCCAGTCCCGCATATGAATCCCCGGCACGTACTTGTGCGCTGCTTCGCCCTGAATCAATTGGCGCAACGACTGCAAACCGTAGAAGGCCCCGGCATCATCGGCACCCGCGATGATCACCGCACACGCATCCACTTCCAGAAGGTAGCCTTCGGGCGCGCGCACGGCGGCCTCCGCTCCACGGCCTTTGAGATATTCCTGGATGAGGGGGTTTCCCGCACCTCCCATCAAAATGAATGGCCCAGTGGCAGGAAGCGCCGAGGCGCTATGCGTTTTGAAAGCCAGTCCGTGCTTATCGCTCAGTTCCCTCGTCAGGAATTGGGCAAGGGCCAGATCCTCATGGGAGGCGGCTTGGGGCACCAATATCGGGATGGAGGGGTCCAAAGAAAAGCGCTCGCTGCGTGCTTCGACCTCGCGCGGCGTCGGGAAGATCGACGGCCAAGTTGCCGCGTGGCTTTTTGCGCAAAGGCCGGACCAAAGTAACAGAAGCGGCAGAATCCTGCCGAAGATCTCCGAAACCCATCTGCTCATATCTTTCTCCCCCTCGCGCTAACTCGCACCCAACGTCTGCCTCAGTGTCCTTCCGCCAGATCTTTCAGTGCAGGCAGAGGCGCCCCTTCCTGAGCGGTTTCCGAAAATTGCTTCAAGCGCTCCTGCAAGCGCTTCCAGTACAGGTACTCGGCATCCCATCGTCCAAGGGCGGTGCCCAGACGGTAAGGCGCGTACTCCGCAAGCCACTCGCGCTGATAGATGGGTCGCAGGCCCGTGATAGCGTCCATTAAATCAAATAAGCGCGAATGGTCAGGATAGGTGGTTTGTGATTCCCATTCGTTCCACCATAATTCGTCCTTGGGGCGGCGGGCTCCCAGACGTCGCCACAACGCTTCCAATTCCGGCGCTGTCTGAAACTTTTGTCCAGCGTAGTCGAGAAGCTGGCTGCCGAACCACAGGCTTTCGAGGGTGAGTGGATCGCCTCCCCGCGATAACGCTTCGTCAAGGTGCTCTTCGGCATCCTCGGCCTTCAGCCGCGTCTCGCGCAGGTCAGCGAGGTGCTCGGTGGTTCGCTTGAGGGTTGCCGGGAAAAAAGGGTCCGACCACAAGGCCAGCATGTTTTCATCGCCGAGCACTTTTTGCAGGTCGAGTTCCGATTCCGTGAGGTCTTTCAGGGCGGCCGTCACTTCGGGCGCGACCGTGGGACCGTACATGAGCCGTGTATAGTCCGAGAAGAAGGCTCCACGATCCATGGGAGCCGACTGCCAAGCCGCCCCCGCGCCATAGGCCATGCCCGGCCAAGCCGTGCGCAGCAGATTCTGCGCGTCGTCGGTCCAGATGGTATTCATCATACCCATCGCTCCCGACTTGCGCCCATTGGCAAGAAACGTATCGATATTGTCGAAGCTTCGCGCATAATCGGGCATCACTTGGTTCCAGCAGGTCACCCCGGTAGCGATCATATGAGGGATATGTTGAGCGGCCAGCGGAGCCAGCCAATGCTGGTAATGCGACTCGGGACCCGGGTCATACTCCCAGGCCACCGCGATGAGTCCGGGAGGAAGCTGGGAGACAATCGCCGGATACTTCACCATGATGTCACCCCAAGCCATCACGGTTTTCCCATAATGCTTGAAAAGATTGTCGACGCTGGTCAGTTGCCGGACGAACAGCTCCGCGGGCTGTGCGGCAGTCCCATGCTCTTGGGCCGCGATTTCGATCTGAAAGGTTTCGTCAAATCCAATGTGCACGAAGGGGCTGGGGAAGATCTGCACAATCTGACTCACCCAGTCGGTGAGCAGGGTCATCACCTTTGGGTTACGCGGGTCGAACTCGGTGCCATGAGGCAAGTCGGAGAGATCCGAGTATTTCTCCACGCGGAATAAATCGTGGAGGTGGCCAAAAAGCTCGAGGCAAGGGACCACGTCGATGTGCCGCTCGCGCCCGTAAGCAATGATCCTTCGCACCTCATCTTGCGTGAAACGGCCTTCCGGATTGATGAGACGAAATCCTTTTAACTCGATACTTACCTCACTGTAAAAGTAATATTGGTTGGTCTTCCAGCGGGCCAGAAAATCAAGTTGGCGCTCGACTTCCTTTTCTGTGGGCAGCGCGCCATGGCTCATGTCCATCATCACCCCGCGATAGGCCAGCACCGGCCAGTCTTTAATCTCCACGACGGGCAAAACTCCCTGCGCGCCTGTCCCCTCCACCAACTGTTTCAGTGTCTGAACGGCATAATACAGCCCCGCCGATGTGCGGGCGCTGGCCGTGACCCCGTCGGCGGTGACCTTCAACGAATAGGCCTCGCGCGAGTCCGGTCCGGGATGCTCGCCAGGGACCGGCAGCGCGTCTGTGCCTCCCGTACGTTCGAGGGAAATTCCGTGCTCGCACTGGCCCCCTTCCCGAATGGGGATGGAAGCTTCCGCTCGCGCCGAGAGGGCGTCGGAAAGCTCGCTGGCCGAAAACCGGTCTTCGGAGCTCGGCGTCGAAGCAAAGCAAATACTCAGCCCCCGTAATGCAAGCTCGCCGGTTCCATAATGGATTTCCTGCGGGCGGGGCAATAAGGGATTGTGCTCCGCTGCGCACCAGACCGGCAGGATCAACACCAGCGCGAACAGCATCCCGATTATTCTGTGAACCCACCGCGCTCTGGAGTCTGCGGCGACCTGTCTCAACTGGCCCTGCGCTCCTGCCCACCCCAATGGCACCCCTGGTGCCACAGCGCCCTCTACCGCTGGAAGCAACGCTCCTAAAGCACGGTCTACAAGTGTCTCTGCCATCACGCCTCCATCTCCCATACAAGTAATAAGGTATGCAGCGGAATTTTTTTGCTGACAACCCATCAATAGCCATGACTAGCCCTCACAAGGGCTTTTGCCCCGAAAGGGGGGCGTCCAACTTCGTCTATAAGTAACTGAACTAAAAGGAGTTAGAAAAATATTCAGGATAAACCTGCCGAAGATATTCCCAAACATCAACGGATGGCCGCGGGAGATGGTCCCCGCGGAAAGCCCAAAAAATGACAATCAGCCCCCATTGGCTCAAGCCTTGATAAAGATCTTTCTTCTATACATCCAGAACAGCATCAGCCACTGGACAACCAGAACTATGGCGGCCCGGACGAGGAGCTCCAGGTGCGGCGCGGTTCCTACCATGCCGCGCGTAAAGATGCTCACCCATTCACGCAAGGGCACAATGCTGGCGAACATGTAGATGAAAACCGCGTTGCTCCCGATCACGACAAAGGGTAGCGTCCACCCCCGGTAGCCGCGAACGTCGACGGTCCAGTAGAAGAGCAGAAACATCAGGCAAGCCCAGCCCGCCGTCGCCAGACCGTAGGAGGTTGTCCAGATTTTCATGATGATCGGGATAATGGGGCTCAAAGCATAACCGGCGGCGAGACAGAGGAAGCCCGCGCCCGCAATCATCTTCACCTTGGTCTCTTTCGACCGGGCGCTCATCAGCCATTCGCCGATGAGCATGCCGAGAATCGTCGTCGAGATAGTCGGCAGGGTGCATATGACGGTTCCCCAAGGCTCCCCGGGGTAGGTCCTTCCCAGGATCAGAAGGTCCGTGTACCTCACGAGGTTGACCATCGGCTGGTAGCTGCCCGCCGGAATACCGGGAGCAGAAACGAATGCCAGGATGAGCGCGTAGGCCAAAAGAATCAAGGCGCCCACCGCCGCTTGAATCCGCTGCGACTTCCGCACCAACAAGAAAGCCACGAGGTAGGCGATCGCGATGGGCTGCAAGGCGCTGCTGAGTTCCACCCAGTAAGGCTTGTTGAAGGTGACTGATTCCCGTAGCGAGCCCAGCAGGAAGAGGACGGCAAAGCGACTCAATGCATGTCCGAGCATTTGGGGATAAGTTTCGGTGCGCGAGCGCTTGGCGAAAGAAAGCGGCACCGAAATGCCCACCATGAGCATGAAGGACGGCCAGATGCAGTCATAGAACCGCAGCCCCACCCAGGGGGTATGATCAAGCTCGTAGACTAGACCGTTAAACAAGGCGTTTGGACTGGCCGTCCGCAGCCCTTCCACCAGCGCCCCGCCGCCGGCTGCAATCCAAAACATGATGAACCCGCGGAAGGTGTCGAGAGACACCAGCCGCCCTTCCCCGGGCGAGGATGTTGGAGGCGCATTACCGGGCAGGTCGCGCCCCGCCGGTTTTGCTTTTTCCGCAACGGTACTTGATAGACCGGTTGCCATAAGTCGTGCTCCTTTCATTTCTTTTGGTGGGACCCATGGCCGCAATTTGGCGGCCACCGATGAGCCAGACCCAAGGGCGGAGAACTTTGTTCAGCGGGCTTGACGGAGCGTCCAAACATGCTCACCCAACCCGGCGGGAATATCAATCGTCAGGTTCTCGTGGACCAAGTCCGAGGTGTTTACCGTGCTAAGGGTCTTGCCGTCCACCGCGATCCCCAAACTCTGGAGGGACCTCAGTTTCTCTCGCAACGGGTCAGAAAGCCACACTCGCCATGAGGAGGGATGGCTGCCGAAGTAAGCGCAGTAGGGCTCATCAAAGTGGAATTTGAGCTGCCATCCATCGTTCGCGGCGGATTCGATGCCAGCATGAAGAAAACCCACATACTGGTTGGTACTGACGGTTTCATAACCCGCCGGCAGGGCGGCAAGCAGCCGCTCGATGAACTCCGGCTGATAGGCGATATCCCGATCGTGGAAGACGATCATGACGGGGCCATCCGGATGGGGTGGCCAGAGTTCGGCATGCAGGGGGCGATCGTATTGGGTGTTCGTTTGCGGCGCAATGCCCATCATATCCAGGACGAGGCCGTGATCCAGGTAATAATAAAACTGCTCCCCCACATGGCACATTCCGAACCCCGCCTGAGCGGCGAGGCGGCCCGTGTGGTTGACATAGGACGGGGACCACGCGGCCCCGCCGGGCCGGAATTCCAGGGGGTGTTGGCCGAAGTCCTCTTGCAGATATTCCAAGGACCGCTGGAAATGAAGCAGTTGGACGATCGCAGGAATTTCGATTTCTCGCCGCTCGTCGCCGAACTCCACGTACCAGCCGCCCGCGGAACCTTCGCCCGCCAGGTCCGCCGTCCACCAGGGGCCGGGAGGGGAATCCAAGTCCGGCTGCATATGGGTCCAGCCATGGCTCTGGATCTCCAGGACCCCGGCGGCCACGCCCGCCATCAAGCCCCTTCGGGTGGAGGCAAAGTCCTGGTGCAAACCATACGAATCCGTAAATTGCTGCGCCCAGGGGGAGAGGATCCGTTTCGTCTTTCGGTCTACGTACCCGGTAATGACGTTGGCAGACACCACCGCATTTCGCCTCATGAGTGGCGCGATCAGGTGTTGTCGAAGGGTCTCCTCGCTGGGCTCCAGATAATGCCAGTAGGACAGATAACCCTTATCCGCAGTTCCCCAGTCGTCGAGCTCAATCTCAATGCGGTGCGAGTAATCCACATTGGGCTGCACAACGTATCCCAGGCTCCACACCAGCGCCCGAAAAAACAGCCTTCGCCAATAGAGAGATTCGCGCAGCGCGGCTACATGCGCCGTTCCCATCCAGACACTGGAAACGTTGTTGTCCAACTGATTCACGGTAAGGACGGGATGCTGCCCCTGGGCAATCAGAACTGCGGCTCCTTGCGTCCCCATCCAAAAACGATCCTGGTCCTCATACACGTCCTGCGTGCCCATCTTCTGCGTCAACTCGCCCGTGATGAAATGAGGTTGGGTGACGTGGAGCATGTCATCGGCCCGATACAGGGACTTGAACTCCAACCCCAGTACGCGATCGAGCACGGGATCAAGACACCGGGAATTGACCGCGAGCAGGCTTGTGTCGGCACGTGCCGCGTCCTCCAGCGAAGCGAGGTTCTGGTAAGATGGAGAATCCGCAAGCCAAATCACCACGCCGTAACGAATCTTTTCCTCACGATCAAACAAATAGGAATTATCAAGATGTTGCTGATCGAGCCGGACAATGTCGAAGGGAATTGACCAGGCTTTGAGCAGCGCGGCGACCGGCTGGAAGTCATCTTTTTCGTGGTCGACCAGGACGCTGACGGGATCGCTCCAGCGCTCCACGACGACGAGGGCTCGATAGGGTCGGCTCGGCCAAGGCGCCGCGGGGGCCTGCCCATGGGCCGGGAAAACGCTGAGGAAGAACCCCAGAAGCCAAACGGAGAAAACCGCGATGGCCCTTTTGGCCTCCCAACCTCCGGCCAGTCCACACCCCGTAACCGAAAGTCCGCGCCGAGTTGTGGCTCGAACCCAGGGCCGAAATACCACCGCTACGCACGCCCGACTTAACCGCAGAGGGTCACCTTTTCCTGGGAAAATATCAAAAGAGATTAAGTTTGGCTGCACGGTGCGTCCCCACCTCCCCCGCAACTCCTAGAAGTTGAGCTTGAGGCCGAATTGGACGTCTCGGGGAGTTCCCGCCGACGTGATTTGACCAAAACCCGTACTATCCGTCGTTGCGGCGGGCCTACCAAAGCTGGGATGATTAAACACGTTGAAGAACTGGGCGCGAAATTCCAGTGAAAAGCGCTCGCTGATCCGATTCCGCTTAATGAAAGAAACGTCCCACTGGTCGAGGCCTGGACCGAATAAGATATTGCGGCCGGCGGTGCCGAAGCGGGGTGTTCCGCTCTCCAAAGCTTGCGCGAGCAGGGCCGTGGTAAAGCAATTGGTGTTAAACCACTCCGCGAGGGTTTTGGGACCGGCGCCATTGCAAACCCGATCCGCCCGCGGAGCGGCGGAACCGCTGTTCGAGTAATCCTCCGGTGAGATCACACCATAAGGGAGACCATCCTGAAAGGTGATAATTCCGGCGAATTCCCATCCCCCCGCCAGGGCGTTGACCAAGCCTGGGCGGTTGAGGAACTGCTGGCCGCTTCCAAAAGGTAATTCCCATATGGGGCTCATCGTCAGTTGCTGAGGCACGTCGATATCGCCGATCGAGTACTCTCCCCTAGGGTTATTGGCATCTTGCAAAAGCGTTTCTTCGGAAGAATCGCCTCCGTTAAAGTCCATCTCCTTACTATAGGTATAAGACAGAAGCATGGAAAAGCCCCGGGAGAGGTTTTTGGTCAGTCTGGCCGTCAGGGCGTTATACCTGGAGATGCCGTTATCGTCGTTATAGGTGAGGGGACCGAAATCGGGCCAGACTCGCCGCGGACCAATATCTCCCAGTCCAGGCTTGGCCTGATTCCCTGGAGAATAATAGGTGCCGAGGTGGACGCCCCGATTGCCGATATACCCGACCTCCAGCGCCCAATTCGGCGCAAACTGCGAATCCACAGTAAAACTCCACTCGTACACCGTGGGAGTGAAGTAGAAAGGCAGCGCCATGAGCTGCGCGTATCCCGAGCTGAGCGGCGCTGCTGCACCCGCCGCGGCGGTAAACATCGTGGTGGTGGTGGTGGGAGCCCCGCTGGTTAACGGCGGAGGCTCTCCGGTAGCCGGATTGTAGCTGAGTGTTTGCGAGTCAACAGGATTATTATTATTGTAGGCCACTAACTGATTGGTTTCGGGCAAATCATAGAATATGCCCGCCCCCGTGTGGATCACGAATTTATTGGAATGGGTGGGACGCCAGGAAATGCCCAAGCGCGGCGCAAAGCTGTCCCATCCACCCCCCAAGCTCACCTCCTGGCGCTTACCCCCCGTCAGGCCATATTGCCTCCTTTGTGCCGAGCTCATCACCAGGCACTCTCCGGTGGCGGAGAGGAAATAGGGATTGGAGCAGAGGGCGTCGTTGGCTGCATCGGGGAGTCCCGTAAGTAGAAAAGCATCTCCCGGGGTGAAACTGTTGCTCAGCGGAAACATCGTCGCAATTTTGTTATGTTTGTCGTGAGGCTGCTTCCGGTACTCCCACCTTAGGCCAAACTCCAGGCTTAAACTATTGCTCGCATGGAAACTATCCGAGCCAAACACACTGAACCATCCTCCCCCAATATATTCGTTGAAGAATGCATTTTTCTGGTACTGTCCTGAGGCCGGAAAACCCAGCTCTAAATCAGCCAGGTCAGAAATCAAGCTCGAGTCTGGCGTTTCACCCGCCAACGAAGAGTACTGCCCGTTGAAAGTGATCAGGCCATTAAGCTGCTTGGGGTCCCCATATCCGAGGAGTTGATAAAAGTTCGTGTCAGCCCCGGTGACGATGGTGTGCCGGCCGTGAATTATGGTGAGAGTCCCCTCGTACTTTTCTAGCATGTCCGGGAGGATGTCCGGGTCATAGCCACTGTCCCCCAACTGGGCAAAGTTGTTAAAAGTGATCTGAGGAGCTATCTCCGTTTGGGGGGAAGTAGCGCTGACGCCTTGTATCCCAAAGCTGGCCAGGTTGCCCGGTGGCCACGGACACTCTGCACATTTTCTATTTTCATAACCTCGAAAAACCCCCACTCGCGCTTCGCTGAGCAGCGTGGGCGAGAAGATATGTGTCCAGCCCAACACGGCGTTCTGACCCCGGTAATGTTGAGAGCTGTTGAAAGGGTTAAAAGATCCAGGATAGAATTCATTGGAATTGCCAAAGATATAATGGGCGAACAATTGATCTTTCGCAGAGAGGGTTTCGTCAACCCGCAGCAAGACGGTATCGTCCCGCTCGCGATAAGGCGTGGTGTTGATAAAATTAAGGGCGCCGGGATAATTCGGCGCCGGGAAACCCGGCAAAACCTTCTGTGCAAAAGGATCAATGTTGGTGAGTATATTGCCGGGGATCGCCTGCCCCGCGAGCACCGAAGAGCCGGCTAAAGCGCTGCCGGCAGGGCATGTGACCAGATATTCGCTCGCGGGAGAGAACAATTGTCCCGAGTCAAAGTCAAGGTTTGCCGGTCCACCCGCGCCACAAAGATTGATCGTTTGCCCAGTGAGGAAGGAACTGAAATTGCCCGCCGCCTCATCCGCGGTAGGGACGGTCGAGAGCGAGGCCGAGCCTTGAGAGTTTCGCAATCCTTCATAGCTTCCAAAAATGAAGGTCTTATCCTTCCGAATCGGACCCCCCGCGGCAAAGCCAAATTGATTCCGGATATACGCCGGCCGCGCCGAACCCGGTATATCCGCCCCGGTAATCGGATTCGTATTGTCCAGGGCGAAGAAGTTGCGCGCGTCGAGCTTTTGATTGCGTAAGTAGTTCCATGCGGAGCCGTGAAACCGGTTCGTGCCGGAGGAAGTAACCATGTTCATCACCGAGCCGGCAGTGGTGCCATACGCAGCGTCGTAAATGTTGTTCTGGATTTTGAATTCCTTCACCATCTCGGGAGCGAGGTCCAGCGCAAATCCTCCATTGTTGAGCGCCCGGTTGAGCATTCCGTCAATCAAAATCAGATTGCTGGCAGAGGTGCTTCCCACCGCACTGAAGCTGGTCTGGTTGAAGCCTGAACCGTTACCACTCGACGAAGTTAGTGAGTTTCCGGAAGTATTTACGACGCCTGGAACTAGCAGGGCCAGCTCACTGGTACGGCGCAGGTTGAGCGGGAGGTCGGCAGTTTGCTGCTCGTTAATGAGGGTGCCGACGCTGGCGCTGGTCGTGCTGACGAGCGGTGCTGCTCCTTTAACATTGACGGTCTGCAAAGTCTGTCCCACTTTCAGCACCACATCCACGGTGGCCTTTTCGTACACTGCCAGAGTGATGCCCGAGATCACAGTGGTGCTGAAGCCGCTTCTCTCTGCCGAAAGAGCGTAGGTGGCTGGAGCAAGCGACGGGAAAATGTAATTGCCCGCCGAGTCGGAGGCGGTCTTTACGGCAACGCCCGTGCTCACGTTGGTGGCGGTCAAAGCTGCGTGGGGCACAACAGCGCCACTGGTGTCCCTGACCGTTCCGCTCAAGGTTGCAGTCACCTGCTGCGCCCTGCACGGGAAATTAGCTCCCAGTAATGTGACGATAACCGCAGCACCTGCGGCGAGACGCAGGAGACGACGGGCCACTTCCAACGGCATGGGACTCATAACTCTCTCTCCTTTTGCTCCGAGCGCCGGTCAATAGCGTTGAAGCCGAACAATCCCACGAAGTCTATCGGCTATATAACAATCCACAATAAATATTGAGCGCAAAATACTCTCGGCTGGCGGGTTTGTCAAGGGGCGGGGCGCGCGGGCGCGCGGCCAGCAGCTTCGGTATGCTGGGGGGCAACGGCAGGGGGGAGGCAGAAATAGTGCCGTTTGGACGGTTCCAGCCGAGCCTTGCCCAAGCGGGGGCATTTTCAAGGGCACTTCGCCGGGGCGGCTGGGGCGAGGCGGAAGCAAGCTGTTGGGGGCCGAGCGGGAGGGGAAGGCAAAAGCTAACTGGAGTCGTCGGGGGCCGGCCACGACAAGCTGAGCCAGAGGAGTTGCCAAAGGGTGATGGCGGGACGGATGGGGTGGGTACCGCGGTGGAGGTAACGAATTCGGTAGAGCCGTTCGATGGTCAAGGCTAAGGCGGTGAGTAGCCAAACCACCAGCAGGCTGCGGCGTTCATGGTGGCAGATATGCTCGAAGCCGTAAAGATTCTTGGCGTCATTGAAGCCTTGGTTCTCGACCTCCCAGCGACTCTTGGCCATACGGAAGATGGCGCGACTGCTCACCCGCTGGCGAGGGAAGTCGGTGAGCCAGTACGCCTCGAACACCGTGCCGTTGGGCTTGTGCTGCCGATAGCGGATCACGCGCACGGTTTCCCAGCGGAGAGTCTCCCAAGGATCAAAGTCGTCGGCGTCCCAGATTTCCACCCGGTCCTTGCCGTGGCCGAAGACTTGGTGAGGAGGCTGATGACGAAACCGCTTCTGGGCTGCCGCCCACAATTCGGGGAGATTGTCTTTCAGCCGGGCGACGAAGGGGAGGCCCAGGTCTCCCGCCTCGTGCAGGAAGGGGGCGGTGGCGAACTCTCCATCGACGACCACGTAGTCGGCAAAGCGCGCGCCCAGGTTGCCCACGGCGCGGCGCAGCAGTCTCCGCCCGGCGTGGTACTCGCTCTCCCCCGGGCCGTAAGGTTCCACATCCAAGGGCAAGGTCAGGCCGGTTCCCACCACACTGATCATGACCAGTTGGTGATGGTAGCCGAGGATCTCCCTTTGCGGGTTGCGGTAAGGACGACACCCCGCACAAGCCTTTTGGTGGGACCGTCCGGCACGGGTCCCATCCAAGGCCAGTCCGATGAAACGGCAGTCGTCGAAAGCCTTATTGCGCTTGGCGTGACGGACGGCGGTGACGGTCGCTTGGCGGGTGACGGCCGGGTCGAGGCGCTCAGTGAAGTAGCCCAACGCGTCATCGCCGAAGCGCTGGGAAACGTCGAGGGCACGGCGCGCCGGCGAGCGCACCAGAGCTTCAATCCCCGCGAAGGCGGCGCGCCGCAGCAGCACTCCCATCAATAAAGCTCAGAGCAGGGCCGCGGCCGGGATGCGCCCCTGCGGGCGACCATCGCCCGGACATTGTAAGTAGGATTTCAAACCCAGACACTTCGCCACATACTTGCGCAGGCGACGGGGTGTCGGCCCTTTCACCGGCCCTGCTGCTTCCGCCAGAGCGCCCACAGTTGGGCGTTGGCGGCAAAGACCTCGGCCACCGCCTCTTTAAACTCCCTCCCCGCCTCGACGAGGTGCTGAACCTCCCCGACCCATTCCGGGGGGACGCGCTCGACGCGCTTCTTGCCCTCCACTATGAAGGTGAGAGACCACAGGGGGTGTCCCTGCTGGTCGCTGGCACAGTGGCAAGTGGGTTGACCGCAACGGCGATGGGTGAGCGAAAGCGAACCGGGCAGCAGGTCGGCGGGGATGGGGAACCGGCGGAGCAGTTGGAACTTGCGCTGGCGAAGTCGGACGGCTTGAGGACCTTTGGGAGTGATTTCCATATGAGTGTAATAATACACACAGAACACGCCCCGTCAAGCCTTTTTTCGGAAATGCGAAAATAGGAAGCGATCAGGACAACGGGGCCGAAACGCCGAGAGCGGCGTGCTTATTGGTTCATGCCTAATTGGCGGATTTGTCCTTTCCGAAGCTGCTGGCGCGCGGCGGGCGAAACGAAGTGGTGAAACGAAGTGGGATAAAGGGCCTGACGACAAATAAGTGATTGGCCATGGGGGGAGCCTTTACGGAACTCGGTTGGCGATCTATTCCCAAAGCCGGAGCATGACCACGCCACCCTTCGGCACGATAACTGTATACGAGCCGTGGAGTGTGCCCAGGTCTTTATGGGCCCACAGGTCACGAGCATGAACAGGCCCACTGAAGCCAAACTCATCTAGTTGCACAGTTATCGGATTAGCCTGATCGTCGAGGACATAGTTGAAAATCGCCACGGCTTTGGCCCCGCCGCTCAGTGGCTTCATCCAGATTTGCGGCGGACCGACGCGGGTTCCCTGGATTCCCAGCCTGTCTTGATCGACGGCGATCACATCCCTGTTCAGCAGAATGCTCTTGGTGGTGTCGTCCATTTTGCTCAAGTCGTTGCCTGCAAGCAGCGGCGCAGCCAGCATCGCCCACAGGCTCATCTGCGTGCGATATTCGTCGGGCTTCATGCCCCCATTGCCCACCTCCAGCATATCCGGATCATTCCAATGGCCCGGCCCGGCGTACTTTTCCAGGCCCGCCTGGGAGAAACCGATCAGTGCCATACTGCGATATGTGTCCGAGATATCATCCGTCGTGCGCCAGAGATCCCCCCCCACCTTCGGTCCCCACTTCCAGACGGAATCAATGCCGTATTGGCAGAGGCTGTAAACGATTGGCCGGTGAGTATTGACTAGCGCTTGGTGCATCTTCTCGTACGCCTGCTGCATCATGGCCGAGGCTTTCTGGGGATCCTGGCTCGGATCCCATAACTTCATGATGGATTCATAACTGCAGAGGTCGTATTTGAGATAGTCAACTCCCCATTGGGCGTAAGTGTTTGCGTCCTGCTCCTCATGACCATAACTGCCTTCATACCCCGCACAAGTCTTCGGCCCCGGGGAGGAATATATTCCAAACTTCAATCCCTTCAAGTGCACATAATCGGCCAGCGCCTTCATGTCAGGGAATTTGCCATTGGGGTGAATATTTCCCTGAGCGTCTCGTTGGCCCTCCCAGGAGTCGTCGATATTAACGTAGATGTACCCGGCATCGCGCATTCCGCTGGCGACGATGGCGTCGGCTGTCGCGCGGACGTCCGATTCCGTGACCTCTTCAGAGAAGTGGTTCCAGCTATTCCAACCCATGGGCGGGGTGGAGGCCAAGCGCGGGGATTGGGCCGTCGCTGTCGCCCAAAGGGTGGAGATCAGAATTGCAGCACCCGCGGCGAGACGCAGGAGACGACGGGCCACTTCCGACGGCATCAATTTCATAGCGCTCACTCCCATTGCTCAGGGCACGGGCCCATGGCGTGGAAGTCTAAAGCACATGACGGGTTTGTCAAGTCGGAAATGAAGGCGACAAGAAGCCCTGGAAATAAATCCATGGGGACATTTCTAATTGGGCTTGACACCCGGAAATAAATGCAGCTGCGATTCAGACAGTAAGAAACCAGGCTGGGCGGCCGACCAGCGCTCGGTCTGTCAACAGGTCTACCCGATCCGCCCGCACGGCTCTTGACGGCCTTTCCGACGGCCAGTTGTCCACCTTCCGCTTGGGTTCCTCGTCTGCATGTAACAGGTAGCTGAAAGAAATTTTGGCCCCTCCTCATTTTTCCT
>JBEKLF010000179.1:0-22228 GCA_050010335.1 Terriglobia bacterium | reverse complement strand
TTCAACCATAATTATCAGCGCACCAATAGATTAATCCGGCTCTGCCAGTGTCCCTTGAAAAATCGGTTAACAGCCGGCCTAATACTTAGGCGAATGGTTGTCCGTGGAAATTCAGGCTAGCAGCTGCCGGAAGCCTTAACCCATCCCAAAGCGCTTGTGGTTCCAGCGGGCCATACGCCGCGCTTGGTGCAGCACTTATCATCCACTGGCTCGGCACAGCGCCACCACATCGGCATCCAGCATCATGAAGGTCAGCCGCCGGTTCCCACGCCTCGGCAAAATTTACAACCCCCAAATTGACAGGACAAGACCTGAAGGATAATTTGTTCCACAGATGGAACGAATTCTACGACATCGTTGACGCTAAGGGGGTTGATGACATAAATGGTTCTCTGCTCCGCGGATGACACGTTCGAAGCGAGCGGAATCGTCGCGCCTGTCTTTACCCAACTCGCTCAGTGGGAGTAAGCCTGTTGGCCTATTGGCCGGGGGAGGAACTCGTGCCCAAATCCCTCAGGTTTCCAATTCAAAGGAAGGGGGGAACCGATCATAATGCCTAAGAAGAGCATGTTGATAAACGGCACAGCTCTTGGGAGACTATACATGGGGGCATTGCTGCGCATTTTATTGGTTCTGCCTGGGTTCACGCTGGCACTAGCGCATGCCCTTTCTGGTCAATCTTCATTAGAAAACCTCTTTCAGGAAGCTCAAGCGGCAAGTGCCCGGGGTGAGTATACGGTTTCCGAGAGCCTGTACCGCGAAATAATCCGTCGGGACCCACAACGTGGTAGCGCGTTCAACAATCTTGGGATTGTTCTCATTTCGGAGAAAAAGCTGCGAGATGCGGTGGAGGTCCTGCAACAGGCCCTCAAAGTCAACCCCAATTCATCCGGAACTTATGTTCTTCTCGGCATGGCTTATTACGAGCTGTTTGATTCTCAACGCGCGATTTCAGCTTTTCAGAGTGCTCTTTACCAAAACCCCAAGGATACTAACGCGCTATTCTATTTGGGTAAGGCCCAAATGCAGGCTCGGGATTATCAGCAAGCCGCGGAGATCTTCGCCAAGTTAAGGAAACTAGAACCCGAGGATAGAGACATCTTATATGATAGCAGTATTGCGTACATGAAGTTAATGCTGGACGCAGTGAACCAGCTGACCGAAGTCGCACCAAATTCCCACCAGCTGTTTCTCTTCCAGGCTCAGGACGCGGAAGCCCGGGGCGACCAGGAGGCAGCCATTGGCTACTACAAAGAGGCAATTCGCGCAAAGCCGGAGACCGTTGGCGTACACTTCGGGCTGGGAGTCGTTTACGTAAAATCGGGAAAGTACGACGAAGCCGCACACGAATTCCTTAACGAACTCCAGCTTAACCCTAACGATTCTCTCGCACTATGGAGGCTGGGTGAACTCGAGTTACGAACGGATCCGGCAAAGGCCAAAGGCCATTTGGAATACGCGGTGAGTTTGAACACTAACCTGCCGCAAGCTGCATTGGCATACGGTCGAGCTCTCTTAATGACCGGCGATTCGCAGGATGCGATTTCCCAATTTCGTCGGGTTGTCCAACTCGCACCTGAAGAGGACAGTGTCCACTATTTGCTCGCAGTTGCATATAGGACGCTGGGCAAACCACAGGAGGTAAAAGAAGAAATTGCACGATTCGAAGCTCTGGCAAAGATAAAGTCCGATGGCCGAATGCAATTGGCACGAGAAATTGTCGAGCGGGGCCTTAAGACCCAGGACCCCCCACCTGACATCGAGCCCGGGTTTTCTTCAGTCCGCAACCCGGAGCACCCATGAACTGCAGGAGCTTGTTCCGTTATGCTAATTAATCCTAAACCGTGTTTGCGGCACTGGATGGCAAGAGTTAGGTTGCCGACTCCGTGGGATGTAACGCACCACGATCTTTCCCCTCGATTTTCTGACGATGTTTTCCGGCTGATTTCGCAGGATCCCCTCCTGGGGGTCTAGTGCAGCCTGCGGGTCCGGGGACCTGGGTGGAATAGGATACTTAGGTGTGTAGGTAAATCATGTACCCCACCCCGGTGGGGCGAGCTTGTGGGCTGTGGCTGCGTGGGAGATGAGGCGCAAGTTTTGATGCTCTGCCCTAAACCGCGGAGTTTTTCGCTTTGGTACCAGGATGGCTTTCGGCAAGCAGGAGGAGGGGAGCGTCTTCACTCCCCGCCCATCCCGGCCTCCGGATCGGCGCTCGGGTCGCTCTCCAGCGTAGCCCTATCCTCCGTCCGGCTTCTCGTTGCCCCGAGGCACTTCATCGGGGCGAACTTTCTGAACATTTTCACGGCAGCCGGTAGTGCCCGTTATCCTGAACGATCCCACCTTGTCGGCAGGCCTCGGTGATCGCCAGTTGCGCGGTGCGCTTGGAACAGGGGGCGAGGGTCATGAGGTGCTGGCGCAGTTGGATGTAGCGGGCTTGCCCACCGAAGTCGGTCAGCGCCTCGGTGACATCCGTGGGCGAGACTTTGTGCCGGGCCGTTGCCGCAGGTATCGGCTGACCGGCCGGGGAGAACCACAACGACTGAGGATCGAGTTCCAGCAAGCGCGGCGGCTGGGGAGCGGCGTAGCCGAACTGAAAGCGCAGCTCGACGGCGGGGAGCTGCGGAGCAGGTCGGGTTTCCAGCAGATAACTATCACCGACAGCGTGCACGGCGTTGGAGCCGCGGAAGGCGCTGCTGATCTCGTAGCGACCGATGGACTTGCGCACGTGGTGGACCACGATCACGGCGGCACGAGAAGCTTCGCGTAGACGGAGCAGACTCTGACACAGGGCGGCCATGGCGCGCGTGTCGTTTTCATCCTGGTCGTGGGTAGAGTAGAGCGGA
The DNA here is from genome assembly GCA_050010335.1 of Terriglobia bacterium. Lineage (GTDB taxonomy): Bacteria > Acidobacteriota > Terriglobia > UBA7540 > UBA7540 > Bog-366. The sequence continues at coordinate 19,385 of JBEKLF010000179.1, read as the reverse complement.
TCGAGGATGATAATCTCAGCGGCAGCGACGCGGGCGGCGGTTAGGAAGTGATTCAGACGCTGGGGCGCACTGAGCAGATGGCCGCTGGCGCGCGTATGCCGCCGCACAATACAAATCAAGGGGTGGAGGTGGAATTAAGAGAGGCGGAATCCGCGCTGGCACCTGATGGGGGAGTGGATTACCATGCAAACATAATCGCGTAGCCGTGGGGGCTCTAGGCGTGGACAGTCGAACACCTGTCTTTGACGTTTGCATCGTTGGCTCAGGCGACGCGGGCGGCTTCATGGCCAAGGAACTGTGCGAGAGCGGCGCGCGGTTGTCCTGGTCGCGGGTAACCACGGCAAGGAACTTGATGGAGACTTACACGTTCTGGCACGATTTAAGGCCGCTCACCCGATCTATCTATGTACCGACCCGGAGATGATTGAGATTGCCGAGGATGCTATCGCGGTCTTCCCTTATCCCAGGAAAGGTGAAATAGCTGGCGACGAGCAAAATCTGCATGAGGACTTTGCCAAGCAACTCGGTGAGTTCAACCAGCGCTTTGAGCTGCGGCCTGGAAGCCATAAGCTCTTCTTCGGGCATTTCGGGGTGGCGGGTGCCAAGGTAAGCAGCGGTCAGCATTTGGTCGGTCGCTGTGCCGAGTATCCCCATGATCCGCTACGTAGCTTGAAGGCCCAGTATGTCGGGCTCAGCCACGTTCACCTGCGTCAGCAACTCGCCCCGCGCGTGTGGTACTCCGGGTCACTCTCCCGCCGCGATTACAGCGAAGTTGAAGACAAAGGCTACCACCTGGTGACGCTGAATGGTCCTGACCTTTGCCCGGACCTGTCGGACCTGGACGTTGAGTTCAGAATGTCACCCACGCGCCGGATGGTCGAGCTTCACGCCGTTTACGAGGGCGGAGAGCTACGACTACCCGGCAACTTGGATCCACTCACCTTAAAAGACTCGCGGGTGAAAGTCGTCGTGACGGTCCCCAATGGACCTGATCACGTGCTGAGCCGGGAACAGCAGGAGAATCTAAAAGCTTATCCGTAAATACACATTGAACTCTGAGAGGGATTAAGGCGAGATAATGGCCCATGATGCCACAGATAAAATCTTGGGAAGTTTCCGACGAGTTTTGGGCGAAGGTTGAGCCTCTCATACCGATTCGACGGCGTTCCGCGAAGCGCCAGTATCAACGCCGGCCGGGAGGTGGGCGGAAGCCGATGGCGCCGCGCCGGGTCTTTGCCGCCATCGTTTATGTCCTGCACACGGGATGTCAGTGGAAAGCCTTGCCGAAAGAATTTGGCAGTGCCAGCCGGGATTGGCGGAGTACGACGAGATGGAGGGCATCGCCTGGGACTGGCAAAGCGTGGATGGAGCGATGGTGAAAGCTCCCTTGGCCCTAGAGTGCGTGGGGGCCAACCCCACGGATCGGGGAAAAAAAGGGGCGCAAACGCAGCTTGTTAGTCGACGGGCGTGGCGTCCCGCTGTCGCTCGTCGCGAGCGGGGCCAACGTGCATGACCTGAAGCTTCTGGCGGCGACGCTCGACCAAGTGATCCGTGCGCGACCGGCGCCGCGTGCGAAAGCCCCTCAGCATCTCTGCGCCGATGCGGGTTACAAGGGAGCGCCCGCCGGCAAGCGGTGGAGCAACGGCATTATCGGCCCCACATCAAACAACGGCGAGAAGAAGCAGAGGCGAAGCGTAAGCGGCCAGGATACAAGGCTCGTCGCTGGGTGGTGGAGCGAACCCACTCTTGGCTCAACCGATTTCGCAAACTGTTGGTGAGTTTCGAAAAGACCAAGGAAGGCTATGTCGCGCTGTTGGCCTTGGCGGCGGTCATGATTTGTTGGCGGCAAACAATGGTTATTTACGGATAATCTCTTAGCCACGCTGACGATGGCCCTTCAATCGCGGGTGGCGCATACGTTGCCTTTTATGTATGCGCCCCACGGACACGGGCACCGTCTTTGTCACCGCGTCCCATCCGTGGCTCGCTCTGGCTTAATATAACCGTGGCACAGGCACTCCTGCCTGTGCGCTATGCATGGAATGCATAAGCCCCGGACACAGGCAGGAGTGCCTGTGCCACCCGCGACTCATTTTAGATTCTTGATTCAAGAAGGACGACTACCGCGAACGGCTGGGGCGTTCCTGTTGTCGAAGTCTGGCGACGAGCTCGGCGAACGGGCCGGTTTGGGCGTGGTGGCGGAAATATTCGATCTGCGCGCACGATAGGCTTGACGTTCCAGGACACGATGGCGTCTGCCCGGGCGACCGTTACGGCCGCCACATGCGCCGCATCATTGAGCCATTGCGGGCTGACCACGCCGGCGCGGACGTAGTCGTCGCGAAGGGCGAGAATTTCTGTCGTCAGGGGCACGAACTCCAGGTAGTCCAGCGGGATATCGCTACTGTGGCCAGTTCTGGCTTCTTAACGGTGGCACCCCGATGCATCGGGGTGCCACTGCACCCTCGGCTTGTATGCACACTAGTGCCATGCTAGCATTAACCAAGGACAGTACAATGGCAACACTCTATGTGCAGAACGTCCCCGACGATCTTTATGAGGCGCTCCGTCGGCAGGCGCGACAGAATCGAAAATCCATTGCGGCGGAAGTGGTGTCCCTTCTCGAACTGAACGTGCCCACTCCGGAAGAACTGAAGTTGCGCCGGGACTTCCTTCGGCAGGCGCGGCGGCTCCAGTTGCGGAAGGGTCCCGCCTTTGGTCCATTCCCCTCCAGTGAGGAAATGCAGCGCGAGGACCGGTTACGATGACCCAGTTCGTGATCGATGCCAGCGTGGCGGCGAAGTGGTTTCTCCCGCCGTCAGGCGAGCCGCTGGCCGTTGAGGCGTTGAGGTTGCTCGCCGGCTATTATTACTTTGTTATGTTCTGTCGGCCTGAGGTCCACGAATGTCAACGAAACCGGGTCTGTCAGTGCACTCTGAGTCTGCCGAGAAGCCAGCTTCGTCCGAGTCGTTCGGATGCGCATTTCAAGGGACTCTGTCAATGAACCTAACAAAGTAATACTATGCAGATGGCCGATTCCGATTCGCGGTGCCGGACGTGTTCTGGGCGGAGTGTGGCAACATTCTATGGAAGGCGGTCCGCCAGGGCAGGTGGTCCCGCAGCGCAGCGGAGAAGGCGATACTGGCCCTTAAGAATCGTAGCTTTCCCACCACCTCTTCGCACGACTTGCTGGAAGAAGCGTTCAGCATCGCCGCCACTTTCGATCGTGCGGTTTATGACAGCCTCTATGTAGCGCTCGCGGTCCGCTTGAAGGCCGACATGGTAACCGCGGACGAGCGCTTTGCCAACGCGCTTGCCGCACACTTACCCGTGAAGTGGCTGGGGGCCGTGTAACGGTTTTCTGGCCTTCGTCGGGGTGCAGGCAGGAACACTGGCAAAACATTTCTGTCGCCGCGTCCGGAACGTACCCCTTTTGTATCCATCCGGTGAACCCAGGAGATGTGGGGTTAGCGATGGCGGCCAACTCCGATCATGGGGAAGGGTTCTTAAGGAGTGAAGATGCCGCCGGCTTCAATCCGAGAGAGACCTTCCTCCAGGGACAGGAGTTGGGCAACTTCCCACCACTGCCCGGTGTGGCGGAAATAGGCAAGGTTGAACCGATTAATCCCCGCGTACTGAAGTCGGGCAAACTTTGACTCGAAGAAGGGCGAAAGGGCACGGGGCCCCGGCGAACAGTAGTGGGAGCAGAAGTAAAAGAAGGGGCCTCGCCACTTGGCGTAAATATCCACCAGGTAGTTGAAGTGTGGCTTCTGGGGAGGAGGTTGGATATAGCGGGGCTTCAAGGTTGAATCGATCAACTCCTGGGCTCGGCGCTGCACTTGGTGTTGGAGGTCTGGGGGCACGGGCTTTTTGGATTGCCGAAATGCTCGCGCCGGATCATAGACCCAAGTCCTGCCCGGGGGTCGTCGGGAGCGGGACATGTAAGCGGTCCTCCTTCCTTTCCGCAACCTTCACCGCTGGGGCCGCCTTCCATTGGTCGGGAAGCAATTCGGCAAGTCGGTTTTGGGGATGGCTGCTGATGCGTTCAAAGATGTCGCGCAGGTAGGCGAAGGGGTCGATTCCCAGACTCTTGCAGGTGGCGATCAGGCTGGTCAGCACCGCGGCGGTCCGACCACCCTTGTCGCTGCCGTAGAACGTCCAGTTGCGACGACCGACGGCGATGCCACGGAGGCTGCGCTCGGCACCGTTGTTGTCGATCTCCAGATCGCCGTCGTCGCAGTAGCGGGTCAGGGCCTTCCAATTCGACAACGTGTAGGCGATGGCCTCTCCCTCGGGACTCTTGGGCAGCACCCGCGGGTGCTCTTGTTCTAGATAGGCGTGGATGTCGTCCAGAATCGGTTTCGATTTCTCCTGCCGCAGCGCTCGGCGGGCCTCTCCGCCGCGCTTCCCGTCGCGGGCCTTGCGCTCCACGTCGTAAAGCAGGCGGATATAGGCGAGCATTACTGTCGAACGCATCAAGTCCGAAGATTGTGCTTCAAAAAAGCGCCTTCTCGAATGCGCCCAGCATGCGACCTCGACAATGCCGCGCTCGGGCTCCTGATAGAAATGATCGTAGCCGGAGTACGCGTCGGCCTGCAGATACCCCCGAAACTCCTTCAGGAACTCCTCCGGTCCGTCGCGGCTGCGGTTGGGCGTGTAGTCGTACACCGTGTACGGATGCGCGTCGTCCCCCACATACGTCCAGATCCGGCCCGTGCGGGTGCGCGGCAAGTCCGGGTCCAGCACCGGGACGGGCGTATCGTCGGTCTGAACCGCTTTCGAATCCAACACTCGCTCTTTCATCAGCTCGTAGAGCGGGCTCACCAGATCGGCGCCTTCGCGCATCCAGCCACACATCGTCTGGCGCGACAAGTCCACGCCCTGCCGCTGGAAGATCTCTTCCTGACGGTGCAAGGGGAGATGATCGCCGTACTTGCTCACTGCCACCTGCGCCAGCAAGCCCGGTCCCGGCAAGCCTTTCTCAATCGGGGCCGTCGGCTTCTCCGCCGTGACCACCGTGCACCCCTTCGCACAGGCGTATTTCTGACACGCTTCCTGGATCACCACCAGGGAAGCAGGCACGTATTCCAGCCGCTCGCTGACCTCTTCCCCAATCCGCTTCAACTCCCCCTGGCACTCCGGACACTGCCGTTTCGCTTCCTCGAGATCATAGACCACTCGCCGCCGCTCCAACGATTTCGGCAGCCGCCGCCGGCCATGCCCCTTGCACTTGGCCGGGGCGGCTTGGGTCTGGGGCGGTCCGCCGGGCGACCCCGGGTCGGGTGGAACCTCGCGACCGGCACTGACCAGGGCGACCGCAAACAGAAAAAGCTGGTTCTCGTTCACCCGTTCGCGGCGGGGCCCATAGCGTGCCCGCAGCAATTGCTCCACCCAGTGTTGCAGTTGGCGCAGCCGCCGCTCCCGCTCCGCGGCTTCCTCCAGCAGCCCGATCACCATCTGCCGCAAGGCTGAGGGGTCCTCCGGCAACTGCTTCGGATCAATCTCCACCGCCGCGCTTCTCCTTCTCCCGCTCCGCCCGTTCCCGCTCGATCTCCAACGCCACCCACTCGTTGACCACTTCCCGCAGCCGCCTGTAGTTCGCCACCTTCCGGCGCATCGGCTCGACCTGTTCGGGCCGCAGGAATCGCGTGCTGCCCTTGCCTTGCCAAGTGAAGCTCAACTGGTAATACGGCCCATGCCTCTGGGGCTTCTTCGGGTCCTTGCAGCGGCAGCCCGGCTGGCCACACACGTTGTACTGTTCGGTAATGCTGCCCGGATGCAGGGACCCCAGTTCCAGCAGTTGCCGTTGGAGCCGAGCAATGCGCCGTTGAACTTGGGCCAAATCCATGATGCCGATAGACATATCATGTCTATCGGAGCCTGTCAACAAGAAAATGGCCCCCGGCGCAAATTATTTTTTCTCCGCCTCCGGCACGGCTGCCGACGGGGTTGCCCCCGGCAGGCTGTAGCGCTTCCGCCGCCGACCGCGGCTCAGGTCGATCCCCTCCAAGAGCACCGCCAGTTCCCAGGCCGCAATCTCCTTCCGCCCGGTGTCGGCAAAGGGAAACTGAAACGTCCCCGCCTCCAGCCGCTTGTACCAGATCGCCCAGCCGTCCCGGTCCCAATAGAGGATCTTCACCCGATCGCTGCGCCGGTTCGAGAACACCAGGAGGTGGCCAGCGTAAGGGTTACATCCGATGACGTGTTCAGCCAGCATCGACAAGCCGTCGAACGAGCGCCGCATGTCGCACGGCACCGTGCACAGGTACACCTTGATCGCCGCCGGGAAACTCAGCATCGCGCCGGCTCCAGGGCGGCCAGGACAGCGCGCAACGTCTCCTCATCCACGCCCTGCCGGATGCGCAGCTTCCGTCCGTCACCCAGGACCAACTCGATCCCGGCATCCGTCTCTCCGGCTTGGTCGCTCACCAGAGCGAAGCTGGCCGGTCTCCCCTGGCCGCCCGCCTTGGGCGTCGTCCCGGCCTGCCGACTGGCCCTGAGCTTGTGCTGCCACCAGTAGAACTGACTCTCCCGCAACCGCCGGTGGCGGCAAAAGGCTCGAATCGACATCCCGCTCCGCGCCGCCTCGCTGATCGTCCTCTGCCAATATCGTGCCTTCTCCACGTCACCCTTTCCGCTGCTGCTCATCCCAGACCTCCGCCTTGGGCTAATACATGCGTGCTCCGTGCACGTAGCCCGCATCTCGCTGATCAACTGTCGAGGAATTATCAGGCAGGGACTTCAACCGCGGAAGGTGGGTTCACCGGACGGATACCCCCTTTTTGGTCCCGCAACTGTGGCACGGGCACTCTTGCCTGTGCGCTATGCATGATGCATCGGCTCTGGGCACAGGCAGGAGTGCCTGTGCCACTACTCGTATCTCAGAGTCACCGCCGGGTCGACCCTTACTGCCCGGCGGGCCGGAACGTAGCTCGCGAGCAACGCCACGGCCCCGAGCAGCACCGCAACCGAAGTGAACACGATTGGGTCCGTCGGTTTGACGTTGAACAGCATCGTGGCCATCAAGCGCGTCAGCCCGTACGCGCCCGCCACGCCCAGCACGATGCCCACGACTGCCAGCCTCATGGCCTGACCCACAATCATTTTGTACATCGAGGAAGGGTCGGCCCCTAGTGCTACACGGATGCCAAACTCCAAATTGCGTTGCTGAACCGAGTAAGCGATGAGTCCGTACAGCCCGATTGACGCCAAGAGGAACGCAACAAAGGCAAAGATGCTCAGCAGGACCGTGTTGAACTGGTCCCGCGCGGTCGATTGCACCACCACCTGGTCCATACTCCGAACATGCCCGACCGGCAGATCCGCAATCTCGTGGAAAACCCGTTGAACCGGTTCGGCAACCGACAATGGAGCCATTTTCGTCCGAACGACTCAGGAAAGCGGCATGAAACCGTTGTTGAGGGCCATCACGCCATCGCGAACCTGGGCGAGGGGAACAAACATTTCGTTCATCGGATCCTGGTTGAGACCTGCGTCGCGCGCGTCGCCCACCACACCTATGATCTCGCGCGGGGGCTCGGCGAAGTCCGGCCCCATGCCGGCGCCGATGGTGATCCGTTGGCCGAGGGGATTCTCGCGCGCCCAGTAGCGCCGCGCCATGGCCTCGTTGATGATCACCACGCCCGGCGCGCCCGCATCATCCCGCAGGTTAAAGCCGCGGCCTCGTTTGATGGGAAGCTTAAAGACATCGAAAAAGTTGGGGCTGACGTAAGCCCAACCTGCCCCGCCTCGCGACTGCTCATCATTGGCCGGGCGCCCCGAAATCGTGAACCCCAGGCCGAGCCCGCCCTCCAGCGGCAGATAGGACGTTGCCGCCGCTGTCTCCAAGCCCGGCGTTGCCTCCATGCGTTCGATGGTCTGCCGCGTCATCTCGGCGATAGCGGCAGTCTTATTGAAGTGGCTCCCGGTAAGTGAAGTGTCCATGGTGAGGACGTTGTGCGGATTGAAGCCTGGATTCACACTGTGCAGCGCGGAAAAGGTGCGAATCAGCAGACCTGCGCCGATCAGCAGCACGATAGCCAGCGCCATCTCGGCGATCACCAGCACGCTTCGCGCTTTGCTTTGGCGCATGCCGCTTCCAGACCGGGCGCCACTTTCCTTCAGGTTGGAATTCACGTCGGTGCGCATCGCGTGAAAGGCCGGGAACAAACCGAAAACGATGCCGGTCACGAGAGCCAATCCCATCGTGAACCCAAGCACGCGCCAATCCAGCGTGACGCTCGCGCCGCTCTCGCCAATGCGCGGAATATTTCCAGGGTTCAGAGCCAGCAGGGCACGCACCCCGGCGGCCCCGAGTGCCAGGCCAATCGCGCCGCCGAGGAGTGAAAGAAGCACGCTCTCCGTGAGGAGTTGGCGCACAACGCGTCCCCGGCTCGCTCCGAGCGCCACGCGGATGGCTATTTCTCGCGCCCTGCCCGTGGCGCGTATGAGCAAGAGGTTCGCCACATTGGCGCACGCGATCAGTAGGACGAATCCGACCGCACCCAACAAGATGAATAGAGGCGTTCGCACGTCCCCCACGATGGTCTGTTGGTGCGGTTCGACCGTGAAGCTGTCCTTAGGCCCTAGGGCAGTCGGGAATTTACGGCGGAACTGTTCGGCTCCCAGCTTGAGGGCGGCTTGTGCGGCTCCCAGGCTGATTCCCGGTTTCAGGCGTGCAGCGGCGTTGAAGTAGTGTGCTTGTTGCACACTGTTCGGGTCAGCCTGGAAAGGGAGGTAAATGTCGGGGGGCGGATTATAAGAGAAATCCTTGGCGAGGACGCCAATAATGGTGTACGGTTCGCCACCCAGTATGATTCCTTTGTCGACGACGTCGGGATCGCCGCCAAAGCGGCGCTGCCACAGCCCGTTCGAGAGGACCACCACATTGCCGCCGCCTGGACGATCTTCGGCTGCGGAGAAGACACGGCCCAGAGCCGGCTTGGCACCGAAGAGCGGGAAGAACTCGTAAGAGACGTGGATTCCCCGAAGCTGCTCGGGGCGGTCGCCTCCCGACACATTGACGCCCGGCCCACCCTCTTCGTACGCAGCGACATCTTGCAATACCTGCGTCTGCACACGCCAAATGTTGTACTTAGGGACTCAAGCGCCGGAATAGTTGCCTTGTGGCGTCGCGTTCATCAGTTGCACAATGCGGTCCGGCTGCGGATAAGGGAGCGGCTTGAGCAGGACGGCATTCACCACCGAGAAGATCGCGGTGTTCGCCCCTATGCCGAGAGCAAGCGCCCAAATGGCGGTAGCAGTGAAACCGGGGCTTCGGCGAAGGATGCCGAAAGCAAGCTTGAGATCTTTCGCGAGGGTGCCCATTGCCAAATCCCCCCTATTCTCGAACCGGAATATCAACTATTAAGCCCCGCTAGGCCATAACATATACCTGTCCCCGGGCGAATGCAATTGTCATCAGGGTTTACAATGTGGTTGCTTCCAGGAGCGAGCGGCGCCGACACCGCGCCTCGTATCACCGGCCCCAGAGGCTAACGAGATTGGACACGTTCGAAATCCACCTTGATAAGTGCTACAGCAAATTGCCCCCTTACTAATTCGGTAGTAGTACAGGGCGCTGTAGCGAGGTTGTATCAGCTTCGACCGCAATGTAATTCCTAGCTTCGCTCGGTAAAATCGTCTTGCCACGGGACAGTCCCAACGCGCGAAGGCGGTGCCCAACTCTCAGAATTTCATAAACATACGGCAGGGATTACAGGGCTGAAGCTTTGGCCCAATCCTTGCGCTCATGCATGTTGTTCGGGGAGAGGCCACGGGAGAAAATAAGGAACTTCTTGGCAATGGTTATTATAGCTGTTTGTCGGAGAATCAAGCCCCCTGCCCGCGAGACGAGAAAGGCCCTATGACTTTCTTCATGTTGCGTTTGTTGCTCCTGTTGGGTATGGGCTTTCCCCAGAACTCCACAGCCGGGCAGCCTGATGGCGCCCGCATATTCCAGAACTCCTGCCACAGTTGCCACCATCCTGGAAGCGGTTTCTCCGCCCCAACGCTGGAACAACTTCATCAGATAACGCGCGGCTCCATCATGCGAGCTCTCGAGTCCGGGAGGATGAAGGAACAAGGCGCGAGCCTTACGTCGGATGATAGAAATGCTTTGGCGGATTTCCTGGGCATGCCGGATCCCGCGACCCCCGCGACGGCTGGGCCACCGGCGGGAACTTGTGCGGCAGGGAACTTCTCCACCGCCGGTGATCCCAGTTGGAGCGGATGGGGCGCGGATCTTGCCAACAGCCGCTTTCAGCCTGGAGGCAAGGCGGGATTGGGCCGCGACGACGTCCCTAAACTCAAGCTGAAGTGGGCGTTCGGCTACCCAGGCGCGTCAGCGGCCTACGGTCAACCGACGGTGGCGGGTGGCAGACTCTTTGTGGGCAGTGAGGACGGAACGGTGGACTCCCTTGATGCCCGGACGGGGTGTACCTATTGGACCTACAAGGCTGAGGCTACGGTCAAGACGGCGGTGTCGCTTGACTCGGCGGGGCATACCGCCTTCTTTGGCGACACCAACGGGAATGTTTACGCGGTGCTGTTAGAAAACGGGCGCCTGCGGTGGAAAGTTCATGCGGATTTGCACCCCGCGGCGCGCATTACGGGCTCGCCCGTCTTTTTCGACAATCGGATCTACGTCCCCGTCTCTTCCGGTGAGGAAGGGGCCGCCATGGATCCCCATTATCCATGCTGCACTTTCCGTGGAAGCGTGGTGGCGCTCGATCCCCAGTCGGGGAACACCATCTGGAAAGCTTACACCATTCCTGACAGTGCCAAGCCTACAGGCCGGCGAAACCCTGCTGGCACCAAGCTTTGGGGGCCTTCCGGGGCGGCGGTATGGTCCTCTCCCACGGTGGACTTAAAGGCCCACGCAATTTACGTCGACACCGGCAATGGCTATTCCGAGCCCGACTCCCGGTATTCGGATTCGGTGATTGCTTTCGACATGAATTCCGGAAAGATGCTCTGGTCAAAACAATTTACTGCCAACGACCGATGGAATATCGCTTGCGTCGCTCCTGACACGGCCAACTGTCCCCGCGGGCCGGGAAATGATTTCGACTTTGGGTCGCCGCCCATCCTGAGGTCGCTCGCGGATGGCCGCCGCATATTGATTGCCGCTCAGAAGTCGGGGCTCGTGTATGCATTGGACCCCGACCATCGCGGCAAGGTTTTGTGGCAAGTTCGAATTGGTCATGGCGGCCCGCTGGGGGGAATCCAATGGGGAGGCGGGGCTGACGACAGCGTGGCTTACTTCCCGCGGTCTGATTGGGATGATTCCGGACCGAATGCTGGCGGTGGAATGTTCGCCTTGCAGTTCACTACGGGGCAAAGGGTTTGGTTTGCCCCCCCTCCTAAAACTGCTTGTGATGCGCAGCCCGGATGTAGTGCCGCTCAAATGGCGCCCGTCACGGTGATCCCCGGCGTCGTGTTCTCGGGGTCGCTCGATGGCCATCTGCGGGCCTACGATACGCACGACGGCGCCATTATCTGGGACTTCGACGCCTTGCACGACTTTCCCACGGTCAACGGGGCGAAGGCGACTGGTGGCTCGATGAACCAATCCGGCCCTGCCATTGTGGACGGCATGCTCTATGTCAATGCCGGATACACCAACGCGATCAGTGGAAACGTGCTCCTGGCTTTTTCGGTGGATGGGAAGTGACAGGCAGTGGACAGTGGGCGGTGGTTAGTGGTTAGTGCCTCAAAAACAGTGGGTAGTGGCTAGTGGTTAGTGCCACCTATTAGCCACTCTCCACTAACAACTATCCGCTGTCCACTAACCACTGCCCTTCAGTCTTGCGGACGAATGTGGATGCTTCCACTGAAGGATGTCAGATCGACGAAGGCCTTGCCGGCGTTGCGTGTACCGAGCAGGCTATTCGATGTCCCCAGAGGCGAAGCCGACTCCCGCCGATGGGTCATGGGCATGGTGTTGATGACTTTGCCCTTCAAAGTCTTGGCGCTCAACTCGTAAGAAGCTGAAGTCGGACAGACGATATCCACGTCGCCGCTATAAGCGGAGAGAATGTAGTCGCCCCGGTCCATAAAATCGCCTTCGTAGAGAATGCGCCCGGAGGTCGTGCTGCCATGCAGCCGGGTGGTGGCGGGCGAAACAAAATGCAGACTGCCGGTTACGGAATATGCTTCCACGTTGCCGGAAGGCCGGATGATTTCGATATCCCCCGCCACGGAATGTGCGGAGAGGTGACCGGAATAATCGCGGACGGAGATTTCGCCGCCCACCGATTGTACGGTGGCATCCGCTTGCATTCCTTCCACGCGGATTCTTCCCTGTGGGTTGCGGATTTCCAGGGTGGCGCCGACGGGAACATCCAACGTGTAATCGGCCATTTGCTCGTCGGAGGGCAGTGTAGGATCCAGAAGGTGAGTGTCGAAATGGATCTTCTCCGCGGGGCCGGTTTCCGGCAGGATTTCGCTATCCACTTCCACGCGCGGGGAAGCCACGGTGTAAACTACGTGGACTTGGGCCTTGTCCCATCCACGCACCAAAATATGCCCCTTCAGGTTGTTCAAACTGATGCGGGGTTCACGTGTGGTATCAAACGTCTTTTCAAGGCGCCCGTCGCCCGCTGCCCAAATTACCGCTGCGGGCAGCAGTATAATCGCGAGCAGGCCCAGGACATGCCTGACCGACTTCAAGCTTACGATAGCCCGGTTCATCTACCTTGTGTCCCTCTCTCAACGCCCTTGAAACTCCAACGCAGAAGACAAGACTTCAGCCTTTCTCGTATACGCGGTCAACAGGTAGTCGTGGGCCAGCGTATTTCCGGGCTCGTGTCGTAATGAGTCCAGACATTCTTCAATGGAACCATCCAGGGAGACCAGGCTCTTTTCGTACGTGGCCTTAAGGTCCGGGGCCATGGATGCTTCGTTCGCTCGAAAATTACTTTCCAGGTCAGAAACAACTCTGGCTAATGCGCCGTCCTCACCCGCCGGCATTGCCGGCGCGATCTGGGCGACGGCAGGAGAGCCGCCAGCCTCATCCAAGCGGCCCCAGCGCTGAACTCCGCCCGGGGGCATTGTCAGCACTGACCCCAGAAAAACCAAGGCCGCCAGGACTCCCAGGGGGATAGCGTGAGGAAATAAGCGCCATGCCAGGACTTGACGCCATCCGCTCACGGGAGAGCCGAATGCTCCCTCCGCCTCCAGCCTCGCGCGCACATTCGCCCAAACCACGCGTGAAGGCTCTTCCAGCGGCAGGTTCAATGCCGCTACGCGAATTGACTGGAGGTCAGCCAGCAGCGCGCCGCATGACGGGCAATCGTGCGAGTGGGAAATGATGAAGGGCCGAGCTTCGCCCTCCAAAAAAGCTTCCAGCTCGGCATCAAATTGCACGCAGGCGGCGAGGCGGAGAGTTCCCTCCGCCGCGAGGCTCGCGCGGATCTTTGCCCAAACCCGGGGTGAGGGTTCTTCCTGGGGAAGGTCCCGTGCCGCCGCGCGAATCGATTGGAGGTCGGCCAGCATAGCTCCGCAAGACGGGCAATCGTGTGCGTGGGAAGTGATGAAGGGGCGAGCTTCGCCCTCCAAAAAAGCTTCCAGCTCGGCATCAAATTGCACGCAGGCGGTGAGGCGAAGAGTTCCCTCCGCCTCAAGGCTTGCACGCACCCTAGCCCAAATCAGGGGTGAGGGTTCCTCCTGGGGAAGGTCCCGTGCCGCCGCACGAATCGATTGGACGTCGGCCAGCAATGCTCCGCACGAGGGGCAATCGTGTGCGTGCGAAGCGATGAAAGGGCGCGCTTCACCCTCCAAATACGCTTCCAGCTCGTTTTCAAATCGCGAGCAGAGAGCGATCGCTTTGTAGCGATGTCCTTCCATAATGCCCCTTACAATTCTTCCACCGGTTCACCAGCCGGGAGTGATTCAGGCGCTGATTTCATGCCTCGATCCTGGCGCAGCCGCTCCCGCAATTTCATGCGTGCTTTGTGAAGCTGCGACTTGGAATTTCCCACCGAACACTTCATGATTTCAGCGATCTCATTGTGTTCGTAACCTTCCACGTCGTGCAGCACAAAGACCGTCCGGTAGCCCGGAGGCAAATCCCCAATCGCTTTTTGCAGGCCGATGCGATCAACCGAACCGGTCAGCCGCCGGTCATCACTGCCGTAATCGCGTTTCACCGGCTCGTCCTGCGAAGTATCCACTTCATCGAGCGAAGTCTGTTGCAGTCCCTTCCTACGCAAGTGCATCAGGACTACGTTGACCGCCAGACGGTGAAGCCACGTCGAGAAGGCAGACTCACCGCGGAAAGTGGAAATCTTGCGGAAAAGCTGGAGAAACGCCTCCTGTGTTAGATCTTCCGCTTCCGCAGTATTACCCGTCATGCGCAGGCACAGGGAATAGACCCGCCGTTTGTGAGTTTCGAACAGCGCCGCGAAGGCTTCTTCGTCGCCGCGCTGCGCACGCGCAATGACTTGAGTTTCAGTTGCAGCCTTCGATGCTGGTGTCTTGTTTGTGCTCAAGAAGTTTCACGATCAGCCGCACCTCAACTCGTTTGGTGAGATGCGGGGCAAGATTTTCGAGTTGTCTACTTCCTGACGATTGCCACGCCCCAGCGGTTACCGAAGTACTAGCCAGTGCGTGCCTCTACGGGATGAGCGCCGGAATCTCATGCGGCGCGGTCATCTTGGCCATGTCTTGACACAGGCTCGGCCCCCGGTGCCCATCCCTCTATTGACTTCCTGCGATCCGGATGACTGCCTTTCCCACCCCGATATTACCCGAGGTATCGGAGGCACGCAAAGCCACGACGTGTTCCCCCGGGGCCAAGTGAGCGAACTTCAGGGTAAAGGTCTCCCGACGCGAATCGACGATGCCGTCATCGGACAACACGTCGTGCCAATCATGTCCGTCCACGGAAGTCTCCGCGCTCCGCAGGGGAGAAGTGCTGTCCTCCGCGGAGAATTGTACTTCCACCGTGAAACCGCTCACATTTTGTTTCAGAACCTCGACGTCTGGCGGCGTATTATCAACCCAAAAGGGTGCGCTCATTAACTCGGACGTTCGCTCCAAGTTTTGAGGATTGGATTCCTCGTCGGATGCCACGAGGCGAGCCACGTACTTGCCGTCTGTCAGGGTGTTCGGATCAATTGTGTAGCTGGTTTGGTGGATCTTATCTTTGAGGAGATGCCACTCCCGCTCGTCAGTGGCCTTCAGGAAAAGGGCATAAATCAGTTGGTCGCCGTTGGGGTCATCAGCCTGCCAGGTTAGCGTTATGGGAGCCTTTCCTGCGGAGGGGGATTGTGGGTTTGTGCCGAAAGCTGCTGAAGGCGAAGCACTTACGCTGATACCGCCGGCCATCTGCAGATTGGCTACCCCCCCCGCCGTGCCCGTCCGCTCACTCGATGTACTGACGTTCAGCGAATGGATCTGCGGTGGCAGGTTTTGATTCAAATATGAGATCGTCACTTCATCCAAGGTGGGGGAACTATTCGCCGAGGCGTGCAGGATAGCCTTCCACTGGAGGTAGCGGGCGGGAGGGCTCTTCACGGTATCACCATTGGGGTTACTGTAGGGTCCCCCCCAATCACTCCATGTGTTGTCGGGACGGTCTGAATTCCCCGAGCGCGTATAGAATTGCAACGTACACCCCGCCGGGACATCCCCTCGCCATGCCAAGACCCCCCAGTGGGAAATGAACTTTGTGTCCTTAACCGGCGATTCGTAATTGCCCTCGTGGGCGGGGGAAGCACCAATGCGAAACAGTTTAGCCACATCACTCGTAGCGGCGAAGAGGTCCGTGCCTTCAAGGAGCAGGCGGGTGGCAAGCGACTCATGAGTTTCAGTGAGTATGGTTAGTTTCTCGCCGTCGGGTTTCGTGTCCAAATCGAAAACCCGCCCGTTGCTGTCGGTGGTGAAGAGCACGTGGTTGTTCCGGAGAGCCAGCCCGAAAATGCTCTCGCTGCCGGAACTCCAAATTGTTTCCACGGTCGAATCCGGGGAGATTTCAATCAAAGCTCCGCGCCCTCCGCTCAACTGCATGGGAAACAAAGGGGAGGCCTGGGGCGTCGACCGATTGAAGCTTGGGGCCTTGGATTCTCCCGGTGGAGCTTGACCCTTGGCTGTCGACTCCGGTTCAGCGGAGGCGGTGACGGTGATGGTTGCGGCAGCGCCCCCAGGGCCGCCTTGAGGAGGAGCCAGGAGCAGATCGGGCGATCCCTTGCTTCCCGTCCCTCCGAGCGTGGCCGCAAAGATGCGGCCCTGCGGATCAACCGCCAAATCATGGATCTCCGGCAGGGCTGCCTGGTAAATAACAAAGGCCTTCCCCTGCGGCGAGATGCGATAAATTAGGCCATTCGGCACGCTTCCGGCCAGAAGATTTCCCTGGAGGTCGAGCTTCAGGCACATGATGTGTGTCTGCTTGCTTTCAAAGAACATCTCTGCCTTGCCGGATGGGTCCACGCGGAAGATTTCTCCCTTATCTCCGGTCGCGACGTACAGGTGTCCCTGCGTGTCAAACTGCAACGCCCATATATACTTAGTTTTGGGATCGTAGAAGACGCTGGATTTGCCGTCGGGCGTGACTTTGTAGACCTTGCCCTCCGGGGAGCTGCCCACATAAAGACTTCCGTCAGGCCCGATTGCCATGGCGAAAATATCCGGCTCACGGGCCGTCAACAGCAGGGCAGACTTTTGGTCAGGGCCCAAGCGAAAGACCTTGCCTTGGTGCCCGGTACCTACATAAAGATTGCCGTGGGAATCATGCGCCAAAGATAGAGCCAGAGCTTCTTCGGGACTGAAAAGGGCCAGGGCTTCGGGCGCCAGGGTCAAATCGCCTTCTTTGCTTAAGGAAACACCGGTAAGGGTTCCCTGAAGGAACTCATCAAATGAACCCACCTGCCAAAAGGTAGTTTCCACCCCAAAGCTGGGTAGGGCAACCGCCACAAATAGGAACAGAGCACAAATGAATCTGCCGAGTTTCATTCCCCACCTTTCCAAGAGCAGTGGATAGTTGATAGTGGTTAGTGGCTAGCTACCCAACCAACACTGACCCTTACAAGTGACCAACGCTGTCCAAATTAGCGAGCGATCAAGTCGTTTGACGGAGCTTCGCCCCCTGCTCTGCGCAAAGGCTCTGCCTTTCCGGCCCATCGCACGCTTTTTCTCCTGATCCACGCCGCCTGGAAGTCATAGCCTTCCGGGCGGCGTGGATCAGGTTTATCGGTGGCCTCCCGCAACGGAAAGGCGCAGCCTTTCCGCAGAGCAGGCGGCGAAGCCGCAGGTCGCCCCTCGGTGATCGGGTCGTAATTTGGACAGCCCTTACTCCTGACCACCAACGACTAGCCACTACTCACTAGCCATTGCCTTTCACATTCCCGGAAGCGCCACTTTGAGGATCAGCGTTTTCTGACCGTGGATGGCGTAGGGAGTGGGTTTGGTTTCAAAATCGCCCACGACCGACGTCCCGCTAAAAATCACGCTGGAGGCGGCGGCAGGGTCCGCCAAGAAAGTCTGCACGAGAGAAGGCGGAGGAGACGGGTACTCGTCACCCTGCATCACGAAGGAACGCTGGGGCGCCATCAGAAGGGCGTAAGCGCGATTGTTGCGCCGCATCCGGTTAAGGGCGTGCACCAATTGCTGCGAGTCGCGCGCCGTTCCTCCCAGCGCGGAAAAGCGAAATTCCAGGGCGTTGATGTTGGCGCCCCCGCCCACCACCAGTGAAAGCATTTTGTCCGTGATGCTTTCGGGGACATCAACAGGAATTTTCTCTGTCATGGTTGTGCCCCAAGGGAGGCGGATGAGGGCGGTTACTTCCAGATGGTCTCCGGGCCGCACTTCCGATTTGGTGCTCCACACCTGCTCGATGGTGGCGCTGCGTTTCTCGTCGAGCGAGTCAATGCTGAGGTCGATGTCTTGAACTTTAAGGTCTGGAAACCCACTGGACATCAGCATGGCCAGCGGCGTGGCCACGGTGGCTCCCACCATCGCCATCGTCCCGACATCACCGGAAAGAACATCCTCCAGAGCAACCAACTGACCGTCAGCCATGCGGATCTGGGCCTTGATGTTCAAGGTGGAAGTCCCAATGGAGCGTTCTGTGACGCCCAGCGCGGAAGTCACGGCGAGGTTGAGGAGAATGGGAGAAAGAAATGGCTCGTCGATCATTTCGAAGTTGTAATTGGATTTCCGATTGAGCGTCGTATCCAGGTGCAGATGCACGGGAATCATCGGCGGAGTCTTACCCCCCACCTGGCCATAAATGGCATCGAAGCGGTCTTGTTGGATGGTGCCCATGACGGCGCCCGGCGCATCCACCTTGAACGATGATGAAAGGCTGGGAACCACCACGAGGACGTGCGCCGGCGCAAAGGGAAATTGTGCAGGGCCCTCCGCCAGAACCTGGTGACCGCAGGCGTAGAGATTATTTCCTTGGCGGAAAGTGACCGTGCAGTCGATGTTCAGGTCCATGTCGCCGCGAACCAGCAGCAGACTGATCATGGAACCCGGTTCGAGGTCCGTGGGGCTCGGCGGCGTTTCCTGCGCGCCCCCGGAAATCACTCCGCCCTGCATGGGCTCCAGTCCCAGGCGGCGGAGCTGGGGCGCAAACAGGTCGACAGCAGCACTTGAAAAGCCTCCGAAGCGCAAGGGAAGCAGCAGGCTGGAAAAAGAAGCGGTTCCCCGCTCCTCCGGAAGTGGAGCGAGATTCTGGGGGGAGTTTTCATCCACAATTGCCCGGCTCAGGTCCGACGATCCTCCCGAGACGTTGGCAATGCGAAGGCTCTCAGGGGGCGAAATGTGCGCCGAGGTCGCCACAGGAGAGGGCACAACCGTTAGCATTTCCTCGATGGGAGTGATTCCCGCTATCGCCTCTTTGGATAGCGGAAATGAGCGTGAAACCGCGCCCACCAGCTTTCCGTCCACATAGACCGGGCTGCCGCTCATGCCGGAAATCACCCCGGTTGTGGCGAGAGGGCCACCCGAAAGCCGCGCCAGGATGAGGTCACGCTGGGGGGCGATCACATTTTTCAGCACACCCAGGATTTCCACCTGGAATTCCTCGATTTTGTCGCCTTCGAAAATGGTTCGCCCCACGCCTTTCAGGCCGGGGCGGACATCGCTGAGCGGGAAGATCGGTGGGCTCGCCTGGCCCAGCAGGCAGCTCGCAAGTATCAAGACCAACGCGAGGCCGGAAAGCAGTCGCCTTAATAGCATCATAGCTGGCAGAGGCCCGTTAGCTCTGGATAAAACTCTAGTCTAAGGACAATCGTGGGATTGGTCAAGCAAAGCCCGCAACCCCTGATCCGCACGTAATTTTGAGAAAGGGCGAAAAAAATCTTTCTGGGCGTGCATTTTTTCCTTGACATGTTATAGATTATATATCTACAATATTTCTATGCCTGCACGCATCCCCACGC
>JBEKLF010000178.1:0-17847 GCA_050010335.1 Terriglobia bacterium | reverse complement strand
AGGTGGACAACTGGCCGTCGGAAAGGCCGTCAAGAGCCGTGCGGGCGGATCGGATAGACCTGTTGACAGACCGAGCGCTGGTCGGCCGCCCAGCCTGGTTTCTTACTGTCTGAATCGCAGTCTGTTTGCATGGGGTCGATTCTGCGATGTCGATCGAGCATGGCAAACCCGCGGTCCCGGAGCGAGAGGGTCAGGAGCCGCGGCAAGGGGACGTCGAACTCAGGTATCGGGCCGAAAAGGATCACCTCGATGCCTTGCTGCTGTATCCAAGCGATGGTGCGTCCGAGTTCGGGAAAATCGGCTTCATGCCAGCGCCCAGCGATCAGAATTGCATCGACGTGATGGTGAGTAAGATAGTCGCCGTAAATGTACTTCCACATGCTACCGTCGCAGTAGGCTGTTCCTGCTGGCTGGGTCAACAGAGGCAAGCAACCGGCGGTTGTTGCCTGCGAGATGTTCAGTTCCGGAAAGACGGCATGGAGACCGGGATAAAGGTGGGCGGCATGGCTGTCACCGATCAAGAGGTAGTGCTTTCTTGCCAGATCTTCAGAAAGACAGGTCGCCTTGTCGAATTGCTCGAAGGTGCCGAATCTCGGGTCGAGGAAGCACACATTCGAGCGGCGAAACGCAGTGGCATAGTCATATTTTGTGTAGCGGTCGATATCGAGGGCCTCGGAGGGAAACCGGGAGCGAAAGCCTTGGGAGGTGACCATGAACACCCCGACGGCGGCGATGAGGACTACGGCAACCCCCGTGACGAGGAAGAGGGCTCGGCGGCCAGGGCGGAACCGGCCTTGGCGAAAGGGCCTTTCGACGAAAAGCCAGGAGAGAGTTGCGACGACGAGTGTCGCGGCGAAAACGGCCAGCTTGCGTTGCTTGGATGAATCGTAGTCCAGGTGGATATATTTCTCTTCGAGGAAAATGAGGATGGGCCAGTGCCACAGGTAAAGCGAGTAAGAGATGAGTCCGATGAACACGATCGGACGCCAGGAGAGCAGACGTCCCACCAGTGAATCGCCGGTTTCGCCCGCGGCGATGAGAAGTGCGGCCCCGGCGCAGGGTGGCAGCGCTGCCAGGCCGGGAAAGTGAGTTGTGGCGGTGTAGAGCATCGAGGGCACCAAGATAAGCAGAAGGCCGGCCATCGCGGCGAGGTTTCGCACCCACTTGCCCTTGATGGCGGGCACGTAGTGCTGGGAGACGACGGTGCCGATCAGCAGCTCCCAGGCGCGCAGCGGCGCAAAGTAGAAAGCGGCGTTTGGATCCCGGTGAACGCAAACGCAGGCCAGCGTGAAGGTGAGGATCGTGATGCTCCAAATAGCGATCCTGAGCCGGTTGGGAAACCAGCGCCGCACGACGATAAGAAAGAGGGGAAAGAAGATATAGAACTGCTCTTCCACCGCGAGCGACCAGGTGTGCAGCAGTGTGTCTATGCCGGTGCGTGAGATGTCGAAGTAACCAGCATGGTGCCAGACGACGAAGTTTGTGCGAGACTGGTGCCAGAAGAAGAAGTTGGAGACGGAGAAGAGCGCGGAGAGCAACGACCGGGCAAAGACATCCGTCTCCGAGGGGACACAACAAAAGCAGGTGATCGCGGCGCAGCCCAGTAGCATCACCAGAAGCGCGGGGAGGATGCGCCGGATGCGACGCTCGTAAAAGTTGGTTACCGAAAACGTGCCGGCGGCCATCTCCGAGAGGATCACCGAGGTGATGAGATAGCCGGAGATGACGAAGAATACGTCTACGCCGATGTAGCCACCCGTAACCCGGGTGTTAATATGGTCGAACACGACAAGCAGGACGGCCACCGCGCGCAGGCCGTCCACATCGGGCCGATAGGTGATTTGCGTCCTTCGTTGCGGGGGATGATCTGGCGTGTTTAATCCCCCCGTCTCGCGCGGATCGATCTTAAAGCTGCTCAAGCGCACGCTCCACTTTATCATTGCTGGCCTGAATGGCTTCCATCAAGCCACTCTTACGGTTGAGGGTAGCCGTTTCCTTATCTCAACTGTCCGGCTAGATGATGTATGAGTCAAGTGATTTGTCGCCTTTCCGCTAGAAGGGAAGGCGAGGTTTTTTCTTCCATCGCATCAGGGTCGTGCGGTTGGGGTACAATTTCTGAGGGCGTTGCTTTTGGGTAATGAACGTATTCCCTGCGGGAATAAAGCGAAATGGCTGTGGTTTGGCAAAGGCGCCGCAATGCGGCGAGGCATGATCTATGAGGTGGCGACGCGCCCACAACGAGATTGCCCGATGCACCTGTCTGGTGTTGCTCGCGGGGGCTTGCGCATTGATGGTTTACCCGCAGGACAAGGCACCCGGAGCGGAGCCTGCGGCGGAAATTGCCCCTCCCACCGATCCCATGGCGCTCATCAAAACCGTTGACGAGAACCAGAAGCAGATTGAGGCCGCCCGCAAGGATTACATTTTTCATCGCAAAGACGAAGAGCAGGATTTTGACTCACAAGGCCACGTGAGATCGACCGAGATCAAGGAATACGAGGTCTATTTTCTTGGTCCCTGGGAAATTGACCGGCTGGTGAGCAAAGGCGGCAAGCCCTTAACCGAGGGGGAGCAAAACAAGCAGGAGGAGGACGTCGGTAAACAGGAAGCCAAGGCGCGGGAGAGAATCGCCAAGCAGGGGTTGAGTGATGACCCCGGAAAGAACGCCATTACCCTGGCGAAATTCCTGGCCGCGGATCGGTTCGGCAATCTGCATCGTGACACCTACCAGGGACGTGAAGTATACGCCATGGATTTTGGGCCGCGCCCCGATTTCAAGCCCCATTCCCTGGTCGACAAAATACTAGAAGCTCTGGGCGGCACCGTCTGGATTGACGAGCAGGCCAAGCAGGTCGTGCGCCTGGAAGCACGTTTCCTCGAAGGAATAAAGGTGGGCGGAGGCCTGGTTGGCTCCGTGCAGAAAGGCGGCAACGTTGTGTTTGAGCAACGGTTCGTGAATGACGAGATCTGGATGCCGTCGGTCGCAGAGATTCATCTCAATGCCCATGTGTTCCTCATCCACAAGTCGATCAACGGCACGTCAACGTATAGCGACTACCGCAAGTTCCGCGTGGATTCGAAAATTACCGGCAGCGAGGGGAAGCACTAGCAGTGGGCAGGTGGGCAGTGGGCAGTAGGGAAAAGGCGATTGGCAGGAAGGGGGGGCTGCCACCTTTTCGCAGCGGCCGGCTTTAGTGAAAAGCTCTCGGTGACTCGCAAGGGGTGTTCGATGCCCACTGTCTACTGCCTTTTGCTTTCTGCCTACTGGGGGTCCAAATCTGCGGGGTCAGCGGACCGTGGGAGATTCTGGAGCGAGAACTGGAAGTAGGGGAGCGTCTTGGCTAAGCCGTTTTCCAGACTGACGCGCGGCCCCCACCCGAGTTTTTCCCGGGCTGCGGTAATATCCGGTTGGCGGCGTTGGGGGTCATCTTCGGGGAGGGGTTCATAGATGATCGAGCTCTTACTCCCCGTGGCGCGGATAATCGCCTCGGCGAGTTGCAGGATGGACACCTCTTCCGGGTTTCCCAAGTTGATAGGCCCGGTCTGGTCTGACGTCAGCAACCGGTAAAGCCCTTCCACCAGATCGCTGACGTAACACAAGCTGCGGGTCTGGCTTCCCTTTCCGTAAACGGTCAGGGGTTTGCCCAGCAGCGCCTGGACCATGAAGTTCGGCAGGGCGCGCCCGTCCTCAAGGCGCATGCGTTCGCCATAGGTGTTGAAGATGCGGACGATCCGCACCTTGACCCCGTGCTCGCGATGATAAGCCATGCTGATGGCCTCCGCGAAGCGCTTGGCTTCATCATAAACGCTGCGCGGGCCGATGGGATTGACGTGTCCCCAGTACTTCTCGGGCTGCGGGCTGATCTCCGGGTCGCCGTAAATCTCCGAGGTCGACGCCAGCAGGAAGACGCTCCCGTGGGCTTTCGCCAACCCCAGCGCGTGGTAAGTCCCGAGCGCTCCCACCTTGAGGGTGTGAATCGGATGCCGAGCGTAGTCCTTGGGGCTAGCCGGAGAGGCAAAATGCAGGAGGTAACTCAGGGGGCGGGGAGGAAAAAAAGGTTGCCCCGGGGGTTCGGCAAGCAGGGCGGGCAAGTCAATCGGCTGGGTTACGTCGTGAAGCACAAAGCGGAAATGCGGGTGGGCGAGAAGGTGTTGGATGTTCTCGCGACGGCCGGTAATAAGGTTATCGAGACAGATGACATCGTGGCCCTCCGCCAAGAGGCGGTCCGAGAGATGGGAACCCAAGAAGCCCGCGCCGCCGGTGACCATGGTCAGGGGCCGGAGATTCTCGCGGGGCAAGGAATTTGACATAAAGGGAACCTTGGCTTTCGGGTCCTCGACGGCCGCCCTCAGGCGATGAGTTTTCCCGTAAAGGCGCGAGGGTCGGCAGATCTCGCCGCGTCGCGGCCCAGCGAAATGTACTCGAAGCCGGCTTTGCGCACGGCGTCAGGGTCGAAAAGGTTTCTGCCGTCCACCAGAACGGGTACTTCCATGAGGTCGCGCACGCGCACGAGGTCTAACTGGCGGAACTCTTCCCACTCGGTCAGGAGCAGCAGGGCTTGTGCACCTTGCGCCGCATCATACGCCGATGTGCAGTAGATGAGTTCCTTCGAGGCGGGAAACACTCGCTGGGTGTTGGGCATGGCTTGCGGATCGTACAGGCGCAGGGTGCCGCCCTCGTCGAGCAAGGCTTGAATAATCCTAAGGCTGACGGCTTCCCGGATATCGTCAGTGCCCGCCTTGAAAGCCAAGCCAAGAACGCCGAGGGTTTTCCCGCGTAAAGTCCACAGGGCCTGGTGGACCTTGCGAATGAAGATGTCCACCCGGCGTCGATTGATGCGCTCTACCTCCTGAAGTAGGGCAAAATCCACCCCATGCTCTTCCGCCAGATAAATGAAGGCGCGGAGGTCCTTGGGAAAGCAGTAGCCGCCGTAGCCAATTCCTGCGTCGAGAAACTGCGGTCCGATGCGCGAATCCAGGCCAATGCCGCGAGTCACTGCGGTGACGTCAGCACCCACCTTCTCGCACAAGTCCGAAACCATATTAATAAAGGAAATCTTGGTGGAGAGAAAAGCGTTGGCCGCGTGTTTGATCAGTTCGGCGGTGCTGATGTTGGTCACCACCAGGGGACGCTGAAGCGGTCGGTATAGGTTGGTCAGGATCTCGCGAGCCCGTTCGGATTCCACCCCGCACACGATGCGGTCGGGATGAAAGAAATCCTCAACCGCCTTGCCTTCGCGAAGGAATTCAGGATTGGACGCGACATCGAAATCCGGGGGCGCCGGAGAAGGCTGGTCGGAGTTGACCTCGCCTGGCGTGGGGGAGGACTTCCCTTGGTTATAGCGCACAATCGTTCGCTTCAGCCACTGTGCGGTTATGGCCGGAACTGTACTCTTTTCGATGATGAGTTTGTACCCGTTCAAGTTGCGCGCCACCAGCCTCGCCACGGCTTCCACTTGACCGAGGTCGGCTTGGCCGCTGCTCTTTTGGGGAGTACCGACGCAGATGAAGATGATAGAGCCGGAGCGAACGGCGGCCTCTACATCTTCCACGGGCTGAAATCTGCCGCTTTGGAGGTGTTTCGATAACAGTTCGCCAAGGCCGGGTTCGAAAAAAATCGGATCTCCTCCCCGGATCAGGCCGACTTTGCTCTTATCGTCATCGGCGCCGATAACTCGATGTCCCAATTCGGCGAGACCCAGGGCAGTCGGGAGCCCGATATGGCCTAACCCCAGGACCGTGATGGTGGCATCTGCAAGATTCATTGGTTGCGGACTGGAATTGTCGCTCATAGTTTATCTTTTGATCCTAATCGGGCAAGAAGCACAGTGTCAAGGAGGCCGTCATTAAAATCCTTTTATCAACCCATTGTTGACATCAGAAAGACATGGACTTATACTAAATCCCGACGGACTTTGTTTGCGCAACTTTCCGGAACTCGACTGTTACGCTGTGCCCGTGCCGCAGCGTGACTTTACATGGTCCTGTTAGCGCTTGTAAGAACCATTGCCCGCGAACACACTTGGGTGTCATCTTATTATTAGCTTAAAGAAGCTGCGAAGCATCACGGTGATGATGGTATAGGCAGAATCCGTTTACGCGTGCCGGGTTCCGGGGAGGGCTCTTTTCACTCGGCTCAGGATAAGCAGGGCAGGACGGCGGGTTGTACGCCTCGTCTTGCGAGATTGCGCAGTTCGAAACTCTGCGCAGGTGGTACGAAAACCCTCTCCCGACTTTCCTCTGAAGGGCGACTGCCTCGGAGGCCATAGAGAAACAGATCGACGGGGCAATACCTCTGGAGACCAAACTGACGAACTGCCGGCCCGCGACGCGACTACAATTGCCAAAGAGCGCTCCGGAGGTAAGTGGGAGTTTCCTTTTGTAAGTGGTGATCGTGGGGCGATCAGGAGGATGTGTGTGGGCCGAATTCCGGGCGCAGTGACGAGCGGCGGGGTTGAGGATTAGGAGTGAGGTGGGGCTGATGCTCAGCAAATGGGCAAGGGTTTGGGATGAGGGATGCGTTCGGAAGGCAAGCGTATGGGGAGGCGCGGTTTTTCTTCTTGCCACTTTAACCTCGGCGTGGGCCCAGCAACCGATGGCCGCTCCTACGGCTCCTGTAGTGATAGCTACGAAGCAGACCAGCACGCCCGTGGCGCCTCCCAACGGCATGAAGGCACAAACCAGCGAATATACCGTGAGCCCGGAAGACTTGCTGGACATCAATGTCCTGGACGTGCCGGAAGTCACTCGCACATACCGGGTAAGTTCCAATGGCTTTCTGACCTTGCCACTGCTGCCTGACCCGATCCCCGCCGCTGGGGAAACCTTGGATCAACTCTCTCACCGGATTGCCACAAAGTTTCACGACGCCGGCATGATCAACAACGCGCAAGTGACCGTTTCACTAAAAGAAACCAGGTTGAATACGGTGATTGTGTCGGGGGAAGTAAGGTCCCCCCAGTCGTATGCGGTCTTTGGACCGACGAGATTGCTCGAAATCCTCGTAAAGGCCGGGGGATTAGCGCCTGACGCCGGAAACGATGCGATCATTACGCGGGGGGAAATCGGCCAACACGCCGATTTGGAAGAGAGCGCCCAAGGGGGCACGGTCAACCCCTCGGCCAAGGGGCAATCATTCACATTGGACATTCGTGAACTGGTGCAGACGGGCGCCGGCAAGACCAATATTCTCCTCTATCCCGGAGACCGAGTTACGGTGCAGCGAGCATCGCTCATTTTTATTATGGGAGCAGTGAATCGGCCGGGTGGATACGTGTTGAACGAAACCCGGCAGCACCTTACAGTGCTCAAAGCCTTGGCCATGGCGGGCGATGTGACCAACGTTGCCAAAAAGGGGCGAATTTCGATACTGCGCCATGACCCGGCGGGTACAGGAGAAAAGCGGGACGAAATACCGGTTGATTACAAGGCCATGGTGAAGGGGCAGATCGCCGACGTGCAACTAAAGCCCGACGATATACTCTATGTGCCCGAAAGTGGCCGGGTTAAGGCTTTGCGTACTGCCGTTAACGCTGCTGTGGCCGTAGGGACGGCGTCCGGCCCGGCGCTCGCCATTTACCACTAAGGTTTGCCAGGGATCAGGGAATTACCAAATTAGGTTTTTCGGGGGGAGTCTGAAGGTGTCTGACAACGAATCATTATCGCCTATTGAACGTCCTTTGCCGCAGCGGATCAGCAGCATCTCGCCGGCGACCCTGGAACTGGAAGCGCAAGGGAGTGAACCCCATTTCACTTTCGCTGCTTTCTGGCACATCATCGTCAAGCGCATCATAACCATCGTTACTGCCACTCTTCTGGTGTCAGTTCTGACGGGGATTTATACCTTTAAGATGGCTCCTGTGTTCCGGGCGACGGCGACGATGGAGGTGGAGACAGACTACCCCCAACTTCAATCCATCACCGATGTATACCGCCAAGCTCCGGTGGGGGATACTTCGTTTCTGACCACGGAAATGCAAGTTCTGCAGAGCGACAATCTGGCATGGACAACTATCCAGCAATTGGGCCTTGACCGCGATGCAGGCCGGCCGAGTCCCGCCAAGGTTCCCGGACAATCGCCAGCGCGAATCCTCACTGCTCGCAAGACGGCGATGATCGCGGAATTTAAGGATGGACTTACTGTTGAGCCACTGAAGGACAGCACCATTCTCGCGGTCAGTTACGAATGCGGAAACCCCGACATGGCAGCGGACGTTGTCAATCATTTAATCAGCAACTTCCGGGATTTCAATTTCCAAGAGCGCTACGACTTTACTCAACGTGCTTCCAGCGGAATGGAGAGGCAACTCGAGGATCTAAAAATGAAGGTGGAGAGGTCCCAGCAGGCTTTGGTCGATTATGAGCGCCAAAACCTGATCGTCAATGTTGGCGACAAGCAGACGATCAATGATGAAAGGCTGGAGCAACTGAACAAGGACTTCACCCAGGCCATGAGTGATCGCGTCCAGAAGGAATCTCTTTACGAGCTTGCCAAGGGCAATGAGGGGCAGGTTGGGATCCTCATGCAGGACGACGTCCTCCAGCATCTGGAGGAAAAATACAACGATCTCAAGGCGTCGTATGCTGATGCGCAGGGTCAATACGGGCCTAACTTCCCTAAGGTTGTCCGCTTGCGTGACCAGCTTACGCAAATGCAATCGCTGATGGAAAGTGCGCGCAAGCAAGCGCTTGAGAAGGTTCATAATGATTACCTGGCAGCGGTCAGCCGGGAGAAGCTTCTGGGTGATGCTATGGCGAAAGCCAAGGCGGATGTGAGCTCGGTCAATCAGCGCATGATCGAACACAATATCTTGAAGCGGGATTTCGAAATCAATCAGCAGCTCTATGAGAGCCTCTTGCAACGCCTGAAGGATGCAACCCTCTCAGCCAGCATGCAAGCCACCAATGTTCACATTATCGATCAGGCGACTCCGCCGGTGAATCCGATCCGCCCGAACAGACGGCGCAATATGGCCGCGGGCCTGATGGTCGGTCTGATTCTTGGGATTACCCTGGCCTTTGTCCAGGAAGCTCTCGACACCTCGGTGAGGACCACCGAAGAAGCGGAACGGCTCGTCAACGCTCCGGCTCTGGCAGTAATTCCCGCGGAAGCCGATGGGCGCAGGCGAAAGCAAATGGAAGGGATCCGTCCTCTAAGCCCGGCGGGACCTAACGGGGTGGGGTTGGCGGTGCTGAAGCGGCCGTCCTCACCGATGGCGGAGTCGTTCCGAAGCCTCCGGACTTCGGTCTTACTCTCCACGGCCCCGCGTCCGCCACAAACCTTACTTGTGACCAGCGCGCAAGTTGGTGAAGGTAAGACTTCCACCGCCTGCAACTTGGCGATGTCTTTCGCCCAGAGAAGCGGTCCCGTCTTGATTGTCGACGCTGACTTGCGCCGTCCTTCTGTGGCGAAGACCTTGGGCGTTGCCAATGAGAAGGGGTTGAGCAGCTATCTGACCGGCGCCCACTCTCTGGATGAGGTTTTGATTCAATATGAGCGCGTCCAGAATCTCTGGGTCTTGCCGGCCGGTCCGCGGCCTCCCGATCCTGCGGAGCTGCTCTCTTCGCACATGATGGACGCGACGCTGAAGGATCTCATGAAGCGGTTTACCCAGATTGTTATCGACTCCCCCCCCCTGCTCTTGGTTACGGACGCGGTGGTTTTATCGGCCATGGTGGACGGAGTTATTCTGGTGGTTGCCAGTGGGACGACGGCGCGGGGAGCGCTTGCCCGGGCTCATCGCATTCTTGAAAACGCCGGTTCGCGGGTCCTGGGAATGGTGCTCAATAAGGTTGACATGCGTTTTGACACGTACTACGGGTCCTATTACGGTCCCTATCACCAAGGCTACTACGATGAGATCGCGGTATCGAATCCCTCGCATTCGTCGGGAGGAGGCCGTTCAAGATCCAAGGATTCACCCCGCGGAGCATGAGCATTCTGAGTTATCGGGCGAACGAAAGTGGATTTTCTCCAGGCGCGGCTGGATGGGGTTCCCCCTTATTCGCTCATCGCCGGTTCCAGGATCAGTCACGAAATGAACCAATTTCCCAACCCTAACCTTGCCGGTGAGAAGGCTTCGTCCCGGCGTAGTTCCAATCACAGTTTTGAATGGTCCTTGCGGCCTGGGTGGCGAGCGGCCCTCTTTTTGATACCTATCATCGCCGTCAGTGTTTGGCTGTCCCATGTGGCGATTGTTGTGGCGCGGGTAACATACCAGACTGAAACCGTTTCCATCCCCGACATCCAGAAGGCGATCAGCCAGGATCCGGATAATGCCGACTTGATCCATCGGCTTGGGTACGTCTATGCCTCCAGCCCAACGGATAGCGATATGTCTGAGTCGGTGAAAAATCTGCGGAAAGCCATCGCTCTCAATCCCCGCCGCTGGGATTACTGGGAGGATTTGGGGAAGTCCTGTGATTTCGCCGGGGACATGGCGTGTTCGGATGAGGCCTTCGATCATACCTTGGCGCTCAACCCCATGGCCCCGTCTGTTCAGTGGACTGTAGGGAATCACTACCTCTTGACGAATCGGGAGGATAAGGCATTCCCTTACTTTCGCAGACTCCTGAGCATGGACTCGACTTATCTCGAGGCAACACTTCGGGTGTGCGTGCGCGCTACCCATGACCCGCAAACGATCTACGCGGAGGTTGTCCCCCAGGGAAAGGATGCCTCGGGAAGATTCGCGTTCCTGATGTTCTTAAGCTCCATTGCCGATTACGAAAACGCCATGCGGATTTGGGGGCAAATGATCTCCGGACCTGACCGCTCTCCCGACTTGTCGATGGTGACGCCCTTTTTGGATTTTCTCCTCGACCATAATCAAATTCAGGACGCCAGCATGGTCTGGAACGACCTTGAGCATACGGGAGTCATCCCGCCTGGACCACCCTCGGAATCAGGCACCTTACTTTATGACGGGAGCTTTGAGGCGCCGCCCCTTAACACCGGATTTGACTGGCGTATCAGCGATTCCCCGGATTTGGATTTCGATTTTTCTGATCCATCTGCTTACGAGGGCGCGAAGTGCCTGCGGATTAAATTCGTGGTAGGGCGAAATGCGGAGTATAACTTGCTGAACCAAGTTGTGCTCATAAAACCGAACACGCGATATCAGTTAACGGCCTACGTGCGATCCGACAATTTGACCTCAGGGAGTGGACCGCGCCTCCGCGTGGTTGAGATGGGTTGTGCGGGTTGCACTGTCCGGACCAGCGATCCGACTGTGGGGTCCACGGAGTGGCACCCGATTCAGGTGGCGTTTATGACCCAACCGCAAACTCAGGCTGTGAGAATTTCTTTTTGGCGGCCGCCAGATCAAACGTCCCATGAGGACATAACCGGCACCGTCTGGCTCGACGATGTTACTCTTCGCGCTGGGGAAGCTCCCCAATCCGCAGTGAGCCAAGCGAGGACCCGGTGACAATCCCAACCTTGTCGAGGTCTCCCGTTCGTTCCCGCGAATCCTCGTTGCGGGAAGGCGGCCGATTTTCCTCTCCGTTTCAGGATATCGCCCGAGTTCTCCTTATTTCCACGATTTGTGCCGCCCCGTGGGCTTTTGGCGCCGTGCAATCGTGGGCATGGGGGACCCTGATGGTTTTGTCGCTGCTCACGCTGGTTGTATGGGCAGTGGGTTGCGCTTATCGCGGCGTTCTTAAGATAAGCTGGTCCCCGCTCTATTGGCCCTTCCTGGTATTTCTATTCGTGGCCGTCTTGCAGTTGGTGGCAGGTTTGAGTGTTGACCATGTGGCTACTCGTGAGGCGGTCCTGAAGATTGTCACCAATTTTGTTTTCTTCTTTCTGACCGGTCAACTTCTGAACGCCCAACGCGAAAATGGCCGGGCACTGGAATGGGTCGGGCGGATCGTTTACCTATTGGCGCTTGCCATTTGTATCGAGGGTCTGGTGCAATTGTATTGGGGCGGGAATCTACGCGTTATTTACGGGACCTTTCACGTGACGGGTGCAGCTTTTGGCCCCTATGTCAATCACAATAACTATGCTGGACTAATGGAAATGCTTCTCCCTATTTCCGCTGCGTATATTCTCTCGAGGCCCTGGAATCCGCCCTTACTTTTCCTTGCCTGGTGCGGGTTGGGGCTTGTCGTTACATCCATTTGGGTCAGCGGATCGAGAGGGGCCACTCTCGTTCTGCTGATTGAAGGGCTGATTTGGGCAAGCATCCTGATCTGGAAACGGCCTCGCGGCGTCTCCCCGCGCTTATTTGCAATGTTGGGTGGAGTGGTACTGATTTCCGCGGTGGTATTCTCCTGGATGGTGAGTACGGGGCGGGTGGGTACCCGTGCCCTTTCAGTCTTTGAACCCCGTGGATCCTTGGAAGTGAAGCTCGGCGAGAGGCTCCTCGTGGGCGTTGACACGTTGCGGATGGCTCGAAGCAATCCATGGATCGGCGTGGGAGTGGGGAGTTTTGAGTCCGTTTTCCCCAATTACTTGACGTCCCCCATGGACCGGCATTGGACACACGCGCATGATGATGTCTTGGAAGCTGCGGCTGAAACCGGGTTACCCGGAGTGGTGATCATTCTCGTTTCACTCGCGCTCTTCGTTCGTGTAGCGTTTGGGCACATCGCGGGACGCCTTCAGCATAAGTGGGGTTGGATTCAGTTAGGCGCTGCGGTAGGCGCCGCGGGATTGTTCTTCCATAGTTTCGTCGATTTCAACTTGCGCGTTCCCGCCAACGCCGCATGGTTTGTCGTGTGCCTGGCCATCGCCACGCACGGTCGTCCGGCTCAGGCGAATCCCCGGATGGTGGTTTGGGATTCAGGCGCGGACCGAAATAGCGAATTCATCAACTAGAGGCCCACCACGCGGCCACACCGCCTGGGGGCGCCTTTCGTGGCTCCTCCCACTAGTAGTTGAGTGGGGCGCAAGCGAAAGAGGGT
The DNA here is from genome assembly GCA_050010335.1 of Terriglobia bacterium. GTDB lineage: Bacteria > Acidobacteriota > Terriglobia > UBA7540 > UBA7540 > Bog-366. The sequence goes on along the minus strand of JBEKLF010000178.1, from coordinate 4,938 downwards.
GTCGGCAGGACCTAGGCGCGGTCATCGGCATAGAGGGAGGCAATTTGAAGGGCATAATCTTGGCCGGGGGAACGGGTTCCCGGCTCTTTCCATTGACGAAAGTAACCAATAAGCACTTGCTGCCTGTTTACAACGAGCCCATGATTTATTATCCCCTTCGGACCTTGGTGAATGCCGGGATCCAGCAGATCCTTATCGTCACGGGCGGGCGCAACGCCGGGGACTTCCTGCGCTTGCTGGCCAATGGGAAGGAATTTGGTTTGAAGCGGTTGAATTACGCCTACCAGGAAGGTGAGGGTGGGATTGCGGATGCGCTGCGGCTGGCAGAGGATTTCGCGGAAGGCGAAAAGATTTGCGTCGTTCTTGGTGACAATATTCTGGAAGGAAGCATCAAGCAGGCCGCTCAAAACTTTGAGCACCAAGCCCTGGGCGCCCATGTCCTCCTCAAAAGTGTATCCAACCCCGAACGGTTTGGAGTTCCGGTTTTTGAGGGAGACAGGATAGTTCGCATTGAGGAGAAACCCGCTCATGCGGCCAGCCAATTTGCCGTCACCGGTGTTTACTTTTATGACGCTTCGGTGTTCGAGAAGGCCAATCGGCTGAAGCCTTCCAGCCGGGGAGAGCTGGAAATTACCGACGTGAATAACGCCTACTTGCAGGAAGGCACATTGACTTACAGTGTTCTGGAAGGCTGGTGGACCGACGCGGGCACTTTTGAGTCGCTACGTTTGGCGACTAACCTTGTGGCGGAGTCCCTGGTGAAAAAATAGATTGCAGAGGCGGCCCAACGCCGCCAAATCGCATTGTGGATATCCCGCCATTCCCCGACACTGAGCGGCGTTGCGTAAACAGACATATAGACATTAGGTCCGAAATGAAGCTTTTGGTTACAGGTGGCGCAGGATTTATCGGGTCGAATTTCATCCGCTACGTTCTGGCCCAGCATCCCGAGGATTCGATCCTGAATCTGGACAAATTGACCTATTCGGGCAACCTCCAAACGTTGAAAGATGTTGAAAAGAACGAGCGCTATACGTTTGTTCGCGGCGACATTTGCGATCGCCGGAAAGTTCAGGGAATTCTCAATGATGGGGGATATGAGGCGATAATCCACTTTGCCGCCGAAACGCATGTCGACCGCAGCATCCTCGACGGTTCGGCTTTCGTCAAGACTAACGTCCTGGGAACGCAGCGCCTGCTGGATGCCGCCCGGCAGGCAGGAGTCAAACGCTTCGTCCTGGTCAGCACGGATGAGGTTTACGGCAGCGCCCCCTCCGGCGAGAAATTCAGCGAGGAATCCCCCCTAGCGCCCAACAGCCCTTATGCGGCCAGCAAGGCGGGGGCGGACCTTCTGGCGCGGGCCCACTTTCGCACTTTTCGATTCCCGGTTATTATTACGCGATGCACCAACAACTATGGGCCTTACCAGTACCCGGAAAAATTCATACCCCTCATGCTGACTCGCGCCCTGAAGGGGGAGAGCATTCCCGTATACGGCGATGGAATGCAGGTGCGGGATTGGATTTGGGTCAACGATCATTGCGTGGGATTGGACGCCGTTTTGCGCAAGGGCCGCGAGGGTGAGATCTACAACCTGGGGGCCGGGAACGATTGGCCCAATCTCGAGATAGCCCGGCGAATTTTACGCCTCGTGGGCAAGCCGGAATCCCTGCTGACCCACGTCCAGGACCGGCCGGGCCATGATCGCCGGTATGCTTTGGACACCGAAAAGGCCAACCGGGAACTTTCCTGGGCGCCCCAAACGACCTTGGAAGAGGGATTGAAGCAGACGGTCGAGTGGTACACGTCCAACTCCGACTGGGTTCGGCACGTTGCGGCGCGGGGCTACCGTGCATATTACCGCAAGCACTACGATCGCCGGGAGGCGACGCTGGCAAAAGTTCTCGACCAGGGAGGAAAGATCTAGTGCGCGTTCTCGTTACCGGTGCACTGGGAATGCTGGGATCGGTACTGCTCCCGTGCCTTCGGCCGGAACACCAGGTTTACGGGGTCGACCAAAAGGATTTTGACATTGGGGAGGAATCCGCGGTCCAGGCTTCCTTCCGCGACCTGCGGCCGGAATTTGTTTTTCATCTCGCTGCCTATACCGACGTCGATGGTTGCGAAGCGAATCCTGCCAAGGCTGAGCAGGTGAACTCCCTGGGGACGCTGAATGTGGCGCGAGCTTGTGCGGAAATCGGAGCTGGTTTGCTGTATGTCAGCACCGACTACGTGTTTGACGGGCGCGGAAATCGGGCCTATCGGGAAGATGACGCCCCAAACCCCCTCAGCGTGTACGGTATCACAAAGCTGCGAGGGGAGCGGTATGTTCAGGCACTTGTCGCGCGGCACATGATTGTCCGTTCTTCCTGGCTATACGGACCACGCGGCAAGAATTTTGTGTCCACCATTCTGAAAGCGGCGAGGGGGCGTGGAGAGCTGCGCGTGGTTTCCGATCAGCGCGGCTCACCCACCTACACCCGCCACCTGGCCTTAAAGCTTCGAGAACTCCTGGCCGCCCGGGTGTATGGAGTCTTCCACGTGACCGGATCTGGAGACTGTAGCTGGTTTGAGTTTGCCCGAGCCATCGTGCAGTCGGGAGGATATCCGCGAGTTCGCGTCCACCCGATCTCAACCCAGGAAGCCGGACGTTTAGCCCCGCGGCCGGCGTTCTCCGTACTGGAGAACCACCGCTTGACGGAGTGCAAGCTGGAAGCGCTTCCTCATTGGACGGAAGGCCTGGCACAGTATCTCGAAGAAGGTTGGCCTGGGGGTGAATTCGGGCCGCTCGAGCCCGCCCCCTCGAAAGAGGCGCTCGAGCGAGAGGTCACAAAATCATGAACGCGCAGAGTTCCAGGTTAGTGGCTGAACGTGACGGCACGCGCTTGGTCATTACGAACCAAGCCAAGCCAAGTTGTGGCCACTTTATCACCACCCCCCAGGCGCCCCAGTTGATTCATGGGATTGAGGTTGAACCGATTGTTCAATTCCCCGACGATCGCGGGTCCTTTGGGGAGCTTTTTCGGTTCGGCGAACCCGGGCTGGCGCGGGATTTTTACGCCGCGCACACCAGCCGAATCCAGGTTTCCTTTACCGTATCGTATCCGGGAGTCATCAAGGCGATCCATTATCACTTCGAGCAGACCGATCTGTGGGCTCCGTTAAGCGGCATGTTGCAAGTCATTCTCTATGACCTTCGCGAGTCTTCGCCAACTTGCGGGAGGCTGAATACACTCTTCGTAGGCGCCATGCGGCCCTGGAAGTTGCGAATTCCCCCCGGCGTTGCCCATGGCTACAAGGTTGTGGGACCAGACTCAAGTCTGCTGGTGTATGCCATGGACAGAATCTATAACCCCCACGACGAGGGGCGGATTCCTTTTGACGATCCGGGAATAAATTATGATTGGGTGACGCGTCCTAGGTGACTTTGTAATGTCGTAATTGCGGGTGTGCCATCTTGCAGAGTCGTGCATATTAGTGCAAATAAATGAGTTCGGTTTTCGCCGCAAGGTTAAAGAGGGAGGCAGTTTGAAGGACGTCGCCGTCATCGGGGCAGGGCCAGCAGGCATCCACGCCGCATTTCTATTAGCTCAGGCGGGGCTGAATGTTGCTCTCTTTGAGGCCCAAAGTCGGGTCGGCGAGAAGGCCATCTGCTCGGGCGTGGTCGGCGATGAGGCTTTTGCCCGATTCGATCTTCCCACTCGACCCATTTTGTCGGACATTCGATGCATTCAAGCAATCTCGCCGGGGGGAAAGAAGCTGGAGCACCGAACGGAAACGCCGCTTGCCCAGGTGATTGATAAAGGCGAGTTTAATCGAGCATTGGCACATCGCGCTGCGACCGCGGGGGTGGACTTGCAGCTCGGCTGTTGGGTGAGTTCCATGGAAGTTGAAAAGCATTCGGTGGAAATCCGATATCGCACAAACGAGCCGGGGCCGGCGAGCCTCAAGGCGCAGGTGGCCATCATCACTACCGGCGTCAACGGTTCCCTGAATCAGTCTCTGGGGTTGGCGCATCCCCGCCAATTCCTGCGTGCCGTCCAGGCGGAAATGGCCCTGCCACCGAACGGCCACGGGAATGCCACGCGCATCTTTGTCGGCCAAGGGGTTGCTCCGGGGGCATTTGGGTGGGAAATCCCGTTGGGGAACAACCGATGGAGGGTGGGGTTGATGACGGAACAAAACCCTGACCCTTATTTCGCCAAGCTCGTCCGGAGAGTCGCGCCCGACACTGACCTCTCAACCTTGCGGATCGATCGCAAGGGAATTGCGCAAGCCGCCGTCGGCCGCTGCGTGGCGGAACGCGTCATCGCCGCGGGGGAAGCCGCAGGCCACATTAAGACCACCACCGGTGGCGGAATTTATTACGGGTTGCTTTCCGCCGAACTCGTGGCCGACGTGGTGGTTCGCGCCTTCCAGAACAACAACTTTAGCGCCCAGAGTTTGGGTGAGTTCGAGCGCTACTGGCGATCGGCCTTCGGTAGCGAATTGATGGTCGGCTATTTCGCGCGGAAACTCGCCAGCCAATTTACTGATGGACAAATAGATCGTTTCTTTGATGCGGCAAACGCCTCCGATTTTCTGGTTCGCTTGAATGGCAAGTTGAAGTTTGATTGGCACCATCGTGCCCTGCTTGCCACCTTGCGAGCGTTGCTGACCTTACCTGGAGGCTTGAAGAATTAGGTTACAGGGCAGAAGGGCAGAGGGCAGGTAACAGGTGACAGTTTACGAGGCGGAGGTAATGAGGCAATGCGCGCTGTAAACCGGGATCTGAATACTATAACCTGTAATCTGTGACATAGGAACTAAAACCTATAAACCCAAGAATCGCGATTGAAACGAGCGGGAGACCGCAGAAAAGGCGTTCACCCTCACGGGATGTGTGTTATAGAGATTTTGCGAAGAAATCTAGACCCACACCCGGAGGGTGAACGATGG
>JBEKLF010000177.1:0-17974 GCA_050010335.1 Terriglobia bacterium | reverse complement strand
GCCCGTTTTAAGAAGTACCGGCTGCTGCTGGTGCACTTGGCGGGGCGGATGAGCCGCTTCCGCTGCAAGCTGCGCCTGCGCTTTTGCGCCCGCCCGGAAGCCATCGCCCGCGTGCAGAAAGTCTGGGAGGTCTTCGCCCTCCCGACGCAAGCGACCGCCTTTGCCTAACCCCGGGCGTCGAAAAAAGCGCCTCGCCCTTTCCCCTCCGCCCGTCCTCGCGAAGGGTTCGCGAAGGTTTCCCTTCACGCCACCCAAGAAGTACCCCTCACCCCGGCTGTTTCGAAAAAGACCTGCATAGAGTCCCCCGAGCTTTGCGGGCTTGCCCAGCCTGGTTTCTGAAACCAACCCCGCCGCCACGTTGCACCCACAAAATCGCGCCAACATCACCGCTAGTCTCCCTTACGTGCGGATTTGGGGCAACGGAAACCTCTTGACATGCCATTGAAACATATGATAAAGACGGAGCCGGCGTTATGGCAAGAGAGGACAACATAGCCAGAATACGCGGTTTTCGTACTGAACTGTTGCAAAAACCGGCCCACCGCGCTTTCTCGATTTCATTGGCCTCCGAAGGTCTTCTTTCGCTATTCGATTCTTAAGGCGCCTGTTGTGACGGGTTCCAAAGTGAACCAGTTTATTCAGGACGGCGCTAGTTCCAAGATTATGGCCAAAACATATGGCTGATCTTTGATCATATCTTTAGTTCGAGGCAAATGAATGAAGGAGCTCCGAATCGGCACCAATCGTTCCAACGTGCAAAATTGCTCAAACAGCCAAAACCAGCCCTATGACTACCAGTTTGGCATTCCCAATTGTAACTTGGGAGACATGGCGTTCCGGAGTGTGGCGCAGTCGCTATCGCAAGATGCGTTGCGAGAAATACGCACGACGACCATACGTCACTATTAATGGTTTGAAAGTTGCGTCGGGCAGCGGTCAGAAAAACCGTTAGGCGAGGAGGATGCGCAAATGAAAAGGAATCTGAAATCCGCAGGACTGATGCTGGCGCTGCTGCTTAGCGCAGTTGTCACTCGGGCTGGCATCACGGGGAATATTTCAGGAACTGTGACAGACCCGACAGGAGCAGTTATTCCAGGAGCCGCCGTGGTTGCACTCAATACCGAAACGGCAATCCAGACCTCGACCAAGACCGATTCGGCCGGCTTTTATTCTTTTCCGGTCCTTCCCGCGGGCCATTACGAGGTCCAAATCAAGGCCAGCGGATTCCGGGAATATCGGCAGACGGGCTTGGTGGTGGACGTTAACAGCGCACTGCGGGTAGACGCCAGGCTCCAGGTGGGTGCTACGACGCAGGAGGTTAGTGTTTCAGCTACCGCCGCGCACATTGAGACCAGCAGCACTCAGATGGGCGATGTTATCGGTACGACCAAAATGACTGCACTCCCTTTGAACGGCCGCAGCTACACGGACTTACTCGCCCTGCAACCGGGCGTCGCTCCGACAACAAGCGGGGAGGGTGGTGGCTGGGCCGTATCAGGGAACCTGAACCCGGGTGCGATTTCCATAAGTGGGCAGCGAGAAGCTGCCAACGGGTTCATGATCAACGGTGGCAGCGCCGAGGAAAAGCATTTCATGGTAGCGGGGATCGTTCCCAATCTGGATTCCATCGCGGAATTTCGCATCCTGACCAACAACGCTGACGCAGAGTACGGCGCATACGCCGGAGGACTAGTCAACGTCGTCACGAAATCGGGTACAAACCAGTTCCACGGCGATGCCTTCGAGTTCATGCGCAATCCCCACCTCGACTCGCGAAACTTTTTCTCTCCAGAACGCGGGGTCTTGCACCAAAACCAGTTCGGAGGCACGGAGGGGGGTCCGGTCTTGCGCGACAAGGTGTTCTTTTTCGCCGACTACCAGGGAACACGCATGGTGCAGGGCGTAGACACTGGGCTTATCCCGGTGCCATCACTTGCCGATAGGACGGGAAACCTTGCGGATGCATCTGGCCAACTTACTGGGACGGTAGGCGGCGCCTTCTGGGCCAACACACTTTCGCAGGAACTGGGCTATCCGGTCACTGCCGGCGAGTCATATTACACGAGCGGATGTACGAGTACGGCGCAATGCGTATTTCCCAATGCGATTATCCCCCAGTCCGCATTCACTGCGCCCACAAATGCTCTCATGCAGTACATTCCGGTTCCGAACTCGGGTCCGTACTTCACCACGTCGGCCTATAAGGAACCGCTCCGGGACGACAAAGGCGCCCTTCGACTGGATGCCAACACCCGCCTGGGCATGGTTATGGGTTATTACCATTTAGATGATTTCACCCTCGTTAATCCCTACGGTGGGGCGAGCCTTCCGGGGTTCAGTGCAACAAACAGCGGTCGAGCGCAAATGATCAACCTGGGCGTCACCAAGGCGTTCGGCCCAAGTTCGGTCAACGAACTCCACATCTATTATACGCGCGATGTCCCGTTTGTCACTATTCCGGTTGGTGGGTTGGGGGTTTCAGTTGCCTCCCAAGGTTTTACCGGCATCCATCCGAACGGATCCCAACAGGGCGTTGAAAGCGTCGGCTTCAACAACTACAGCATCGGAATCTCTGCTTGGCCCTACTACGTCTTCGACAATACCCTCCAGGTTGCGGACAACTTTTCCAAGGTGATGGGTACCCATACGATGAAACTCGGCGGGAACTTCAGTTACGACCAAGTCAAATGGTACTTCCCCGCGGCCTACGATGGAGGGTTCGGATTTAACGGCACCGAAACAGGCGATGATTTTGCTGATTTCCTTATTGGGGCACCCACCTCCTATTACCAGGGCTTCTCACCGGCGTTATATGATCGCAGTCGCACCTACGATCTATACGTCCAGGATAGCTGGCGGGCCAAGTCGAACCTTACTCTGAATTATGGATTGCGCTGGGAAGTCAGCACTCCGTGGTGGGAGGCTCACAACGAACAAGCCGCACTGGTCCCCGGCCTGCAGTCCAAGGTATTTCCGGGGGCACCGACAGGCTGGGTTGCAGCGGGCGACCCTGGGGTTCCTTCCACGCTTGCCCCGACTCGCTACAACAATTTTTCCCCACGCATAGGTCTCGCCTATACTCCCTCTGCCCAAGGAGGCCTCCTAGGTAAATTGTTCGGAGGGCCCGGCAGGACCAGCATCCGGACTGCGTATGGCATTTATTATACGTCTCTCGAAGAGAGTATGCAGTCACAGAACTCAGGGGACGCGCCGTTCGGATATTGGTGGGCTAATCCTTCGCCGCCCATGTTTCCAACCCCCTTTATTGAACGCCCCACAGGATTTAACTATGGCCAGCGTTTCCCCGTGATTTTGCCCCCCGACAACGTGGGACCCAACAATCCCGACACCTCCATCAACTGGGCACAATACGAGCCCATTAGCAGTTCGCCAACTATGTCTACCAGTAACCGCGTTCCCTATGCTGAACACTACAATTTCTCTATCGAGCGGCAATTCGGGGCGGCGACATTGCTCTCGCTGAGTTACGTCGGGACGCAAGGCCACCGACTTATTGCGACGGCGGAGGCAAATCCGGGTAATCCGGCTCTGTGCCTGAGCCTAAGCCAGCCAAGCCAAGTGCTGCCTGGGACTGCCACCTGCGGTCCTTATGGCGAAAACGGGATGTACTACCCAGTTACTGGCGGAGCAATTACCACCACACGTTCTCCTCTTAGTAGCGCCTTTGCCAGCGATGACTGGATGGCGACCATGGCCAATTCAAATTACAACGCCTTCGAAGCTACGGTGCGCCACACAGTCGGCCGCCTGGAATTTCTCATGGGCTACACCTTCAGCAAGTCTCTCGATAACGCATCTGGCGATGGACTGGGCCAACAAGGCGACATTATTAACTCAGTTTACCCCAAGATTACGAAGGCGCTGTCCGCTTTCAACGTTACACACAACTTCGTGGTGAGTTACACCTACCGAATACCTTTTGACAAGATCGGGCACTCCAACCGGTTGACCAATGGCTGGGCCCTCAGCGGAATTACGCGCTTCTCCACTGGCTTTCCTGTGTATCTCCTAGAGAGCGACGATAACTCGCTCACAGGAACTGGGGGTGGAGGGCAGGGCAATGGCGTGGACGAGCCCAACCGACTCCCGGGCCCCCTGAACATCACCGATCCCCGCAAGGCCAATCTCGCCGCCGGGACGAATCCTTACTTTAACACCTCCTTGTTCACTCAAGAGGCCATCGGGCAGCTCGGAAATAGCAGTCGTCGTTTCTTCCCTGGACCTGGTCTTAACAACTGGGACATGTCTTTAGTCAAAGACCTCAAGCTGACAGAATCGAAGAGCTTGCAATTCCGGGCAGAGTTCTTCAACGCCTTCAATCATGCCCAATTCGGAAGTCCCAGCGGGAACATTGACAGCTCCATTTTTGGGTTTGTAACAAGCGCGAATGCCGCGCGAATCGGCCAAGTTGCTATGAAGTTCATCTGGTGAAGCTCTGCGGCCTGGGCGGGAACTGATCCCGCCCAGGCCGCGTTTGGCGAAGCTAAGATTTTGCACGGCCGCTTCTTGGGTCAGCGGTGAACAGACCAGGATTGAAGAACTCAAGATCTCGTGGCCAAGCGAACGGAGCAAACTCTCAGGAACATCAAAGCCGACCAGATTCTAACCGTCCGGGGGCCCGAGAGCTAACTTAGCTTGTCATCTCCAAGCCAAAATGACTTCAATCTTGCAGGTATTGTGGGGCAGAATCATTGTCGAATAGAATTGCCCGTTCGTTTTGCAACCCGCAACGACGATGCCCCAGGGGCATCTCAGGAGGCCTGCCATGTCCAGGTGGACGCGACGTGATTTCTTGAAGAGCAGTATTGCCGCCGCAGCAGGGGCACCGCGGATCCCCATGGGCGGAGCGGTAGCCCGAGGTGCGGATCCCCTGAGAATGACCTCCTCCACAGGCGCAGAGGAGGTCGCATCCTCGCGTGAGCACCTATTGCTCGACCACGGGTGGCGCTTTCATCTCGGCCATGCGGACGACCCCGCGGGTGACTTCGGCTATGGGCTCGCAAGAGGCTACATGAAAACAGGCGAATTCTTCCGGCCCTCGCAACCGAATTTCAACGACGCCGGCTGGAATGCCATTGAACTTCCGCACGACTGGGCGGTGGAATTGCCGTTTGTCCAAGACGACGAGTCGGTGATCTTTCACGGCGCCAAGCCCCTGGGCCGCAAGTATCCCGCAACCAGCATCGGATGGTACCGGCGTGTCTTCGACATTTCGCAGGACGACTTCGGCAAGCGGCTGAGCATCGAGTTCGACGGCGTGTTTCGCGACTCGATCACGGCACTCAATGGCATTTTTCTGGGCCGAAACATGAGCGGGTATGCCCCGTTCCGGTACGACATCACCGACGCAGCCAACTATGGGGGCAAGAATGTGTTGGTGGTGCGAGTGGACGCCACCCAGGCGGAAGGCGGATTTGTCGTGGGCGACGGGTTTTACGAGGGCGCCGGCATTTACCGCCACGTGTGGTTGGTGAAAACAAATCCCGTACACGTTCCGCAATGGGGAACATTCGTGACTTCCGAAGTCGAGGGGAGCAGAGCCTGGGTCACCGTGCGCACCGAGCTAGCCAATGAAGCTCACGCCGGCGCGGAATGTCAGATCACTTCGACTATTGTGGATCAGACCGGCAATGAGGTAGCAAGCGGCCGGTCGGACTCCTCTATGATTCCCGGCTGGGAACGGCGCAGCTTCAATCAGCACCTGGAGGTTGGTGATCCGAAGCTTTGGTCGATTGAACACCCCAACCTTTATCGCCTGCTCACTGCCGTCGAATCCGGCGGTCGTGTAATCGATCACTACGAAACTCCCTTCGGCATCCGCACCGTTCGCTTCGATACGGAAAAGGGTTTTCTTCTCAACGGTGAGCCCGTCAAAATCAAGGGAACGTGTAATCATCAGGACCATGCCGGGGTGGGCTGCGCCTTGCCCGATCGGCTCCAGTACTACCGAATCGAGAAGCTCAAGGAAATGGGCTCGAACGGCTTTCGCACCTCGCACAACCCTCCCACGCCGGAACTGCTGGACGCTTGTGACCGGCTGGGGATGGTGGTGCTTGACGAGACCCGCATGTTTTCATCTTCACCTGAAGGTCTCAGCCAGTTGGAGCGGATGATTCGGCGCGACCGGAACCATCCCAGCGTGGTGTTTTGGTCCACCGGCAACGAAGAACCTCTGCAAGGTACCGATCCCGGCGCTCGGATTTGCGCCTCCATGAAGCGGCTCGAGCGGGGGCTTGACCCCACCCGGCTCATCACGCAGGCGGTGAGTGAAGAGTGGGGAAAAGGGCTCTCACCCGTGCTGGACGTCATGGGGTTCAACTACCACCACGCGTCCGAGATCGACGCCTTTCACAAGCAATTTCCGCGGCAGCCCTTGGTTGGCACGGAAACGGCCAGTACGGTCTCCACACGGGGCATTTATTTCACCGATAAGCAGAAAGGTTACGTCAGTGCTTACGACGTGAATTTTCCCAGATGGGCTTCCACCGCGGAAGAATGGTGGCAAACATATAATCAGCGCGCCTTTCTCGCCGGCGGCTTTATATGGACCGGGTTCGACTACCGCGGCGAGCCTACTCCTTATGGCTGGCCGTGCATCAGCTCGCATTTCGGGGTCATCGATACCTGCGGCTTTTTCAAAGACCTTGCTTATTATTACCAGGCCTGGTGGAGCGGCAAGCCGGTGCTGCACCTTTTCCCACATTGGAACTGGGCGGGCAAGGAAGGGCAGGAAATCGACGTCTGGTGCTTCAGCAACCTGGAGAAAATCGAACTCTTCCTCAACGGCAAGAGCCTGGGTGTCCAACCTATGGAGAAGGACTCGCACGTGGCCTGGAAAGTGAAATACACGCCCGGCACGCTCGAAGCCCGGGGGTATAAGGAGGGCCGGCTGGCATTGACGGCCAAGAGGGAAACCACTGGCGCGCCGGCGAGAGTCATGCTCCAGCCGGACCGCGCGAAAATTCATGGTGATGGCGAAGACGTTTCTGTCGTCGCGGTGAGTGTGGTGGATGAGCAGGGCCGCGTGGTCCCCGTGGCGGATAACCTGGTAACCTTTGGGGTTACAGGTAACGGTAAGCTGATCGGCGTGGGCAATGGCGATCCCAGCAGCCACGAGCCGGATAAGGCGCACCAACGCCACGCCTTCAATGGCCTCTGCGTCGCCATCATTCAAGCGCAGAAAACGGCCGGCGAGATCAAGGTTCGGGCCACCTCACCTGGGCTCGCCTCCGCCGCCACCGTGATTCAGTGCGAACCGGCCACGCCACGAGCCGCCGTGGCGTGAGATCTCTTAGGATTCGATGTCTCTGCCGCAGCGTTGTTAGCGGATGAATGAAATAATGACGCAGCGCGCGAGTAGTCCTGCTTCGTTGGGCGACTGCTCCGCTGCTTTTCTTCCACAGTTAACAAATTGGCAGGAGGTATTGCGATGATGCGAAAGGTCATTCTGCAGTGTTTGTGCGTATTTGTGGCAGTGGCAGGTGGTGTCTTGTTGCAGTTGCATCCGGACCTCGCCGCGCAAGCCGCGCAGTTGGAAGCTTCGATTCAAGTCGACGCCAGTGAGGTGACCGGCCAAGTGCCCCACTATATGTTTGGGCAGTTCATCGAGCACGAGCACAACACGATTGACAACGGTCTGCTCGCGGAGTTGTTGCAGGACCGGAAGTTTGATGAAGGCGACCGGGACGGTAACGGCGTTTCCGCTGGCTGGGTGCCGGAGGAGCGCGTTAAGGACCGTTACTGGGAACTGCGGAATGGCCGGGGTGTGAATGACCTGTATTCGATCGACCATGACATTTACTATGGGGGGGGTGCTTCCCAGCAGATCGAGATCTCGGGATCCGGTTCCAACCACGCCAGTGTTTACCAGATCGGTCTGCAGTTTGCCAAAGGCCGGAATTATTCCTTTTACGTGTACATGCGAAAACACGGGACAGGCAAAGGCTTCGTGGAAATCGACAAAGGCCCAACGCAGAACCAGTTCGACAACCTTTGGGGACGGATTTACTTGCACAAAGACTTTGACGTCGCGAGTGACCGTTGGGAAAAGTACACCGCCGAGTTTACGGCCCCGGAAGATACTTCCCAGGGCCGTGTGCGGATTGGCTTTGCGGGCACGGGCACTTTCTGGATGGATTCGGCTTCTCTGATGCCGGCGGATAATGTGGACGGTATGCGGCGCGACGTGATCGAGGCCTTACGCCCTATCCATGTCTCGGTGCTGCGCTACCCGGGAGGCTGCTACGCGGATTATTACAACTGGAAGAATGGCATAGGCCCGCGCGATAAACGACCGGAGAAGTGGTCGACGGTGTGGCATGAGTGGAACTCAAACGATTTTGGGACGGATGAGTATATGGAACTCGCCCGCATGCTGGGGTACGACGGACACATTACCACGAATTATGTTTCGGGCACGGCGCAGGAAGCGGCGGAGTGGGTGGAGTACACGAACGGGTCTGTGAACACGCCCATGGGGCGACTGCGGGCTGACAACGGGCATCCGAAGCCTTACGGAATAAAGCTGTGGGCGATAGGCAATGAAGCTCCGGCCTTATGCAATTCGGAATACACCGGCGGCACAAAACTCGATGTTTATGCCGAACGCTTCCATGAGTATCAGGACGCCATGCGAAAAGTCGACCATTCGATCGAGTTCATGGCGTCGTCGGTGGGAGTGCCCAAATGGGTACACGAGTTGCTGCAGGCTGTGCCTGCGGAACTGCTTGCCATCTCGATTTACACCGGCCCTGGCGATAAGACCGACACGATCTGCGATCAACAGAAATTCTATCGAGGGGTCGTCGCAGAACCGTTGGAATTCAGGGATAAATTGGGGGCGAACATGGAGGCTGCCGGCAGCCGTTTGCCCGCCCATCCCTTCTTTGCCATCACCGAATTCAACTCGTGGTGGCTTCCGGAGACCAAGGACCCAGATTACCGTCTTGCCAATGCCCTTTATTTCGGAGGTGTATTCAATGTACTTCTCCGTCATTCCAAGCATATCTTTCTGGCTGAGCCGTGTTCGCTCATAAACGTACAGGGCATCATCGAAGTGAACCCCCTTACCATTAAGCTGACGCCGCCCTATTTTGCGTACCTTCTTTACGCCAACCACATCGGGAGTGAAGTTTTGAAAACGGAGGCCACCGGTCCCTCTGAAGCCTTCGATTCAAAGCCTCCTGCTGCAGTCCGCCACGAGTCCTGGTTTCCCTCGGTGGCTTTCGATTCAAAGCTTCCTGCTCTGGATGCCATTGCCACACGGGGCCCTGAAGGGCGCACGATTTTCCTTGCGGTAGTCAACCGGGCGCAGGATCAGGCAATCTCCACGCAGATTAATCTCAAGGGCTGGCAACTTGCGGGCGCGCAGGCGCAAGTCTATGAGTTGGACGGCAAGAGTTGGGACGCCTTTAATCCCTACGGGAGTACCAAAAACGTGAGCATCACACACCGGACAGTAGCGGTAGGGCGGATGCCACTTTCTTATGTGTTCCCGGCCCATACGATAACGGTGCTGGAAGTCAGCGGGCATTTATTGGGTGCGAAGCAAGACTAATTAGGCAGGCTGTGCGACAGCTGATGAGGCAAACCTTGGCAGACTCCCCCAGCGGCTTGAAAAACCTTTCCCGTGACTGATAGCGCCCACCCTGTTTCCCGGGTGCATTGGGGAACCAAGAAAGAGCCTCTCAGCGCGCAGGCCTGGCGGGAAGGAAAGCTCTTTGTCGGGCTCTTGATCGAACGCATGGTGGATGCTGCGGCTTCGTTTTTCCCCTGGGGCTACCCCCTGGCAACAACGTCGCAGCCGATGGCGGGAAATTGATTTCATGTATCGTCAAGTGGGCGCGGCACTGCTACTACCGCAAAGGCTGGCGACAGTGATCAATCAATGGCCGATAATCAGCAAGCTTCTCGCCGCTACACCGCGCAAGCGTAAACGATTTGCATGGTGTTCTTAGGTTAACGCTTATTCGGCTTTGCCGGAGTGGCAGTAGGAGTTTGACATTTTCGGGAGTGGTGACGATTCCGCCGCGCGCTCGACCCCTCACCCGACCGCCGCCCGCTGGTGAGAACGCGCGGCGCGGGCCACCCTCCCCCCTCGGAGAGGGAAAACACCGCGCGGGGGCACATGCCGACTGCGAGTTAGGAAGTGAAGCGACGGACCTGCTGGTGGAGTTGGCGCGGGACCGGGGCGTGGCGACTGGTTTGCAGGGCGATGAGGTGATGGCGGGTGGAGCAGGCGGCACGGTGGCGATCCTCGGCGGCAGCGATAGAAGCATCTCCGGGCGTCCCGCAGCGCTAGGGGGAGGCGTGCCGGGCGGCCCCGTACGTGTTCGAAGCGAGTTCGATAGGTGCGACCGCTTCGTGGTGGATGTGTCGGAGGGATAATGGATGGCCACGGCCACGGACACTGCCAAACAGACCGATAAGCAGCGGATGGTGCGGTATTTCACCCTGCTCGCGATGGCGTCGCTGATCTGGTCGGCGCAGGGCACGGCGGTGAAATTCCTCAATCGCCAGATGGGGCCCGTCGCCATTACTTTTGTCCCTTTTTACATCACCACCGTCTTATTCGTTCCGCTGCTGATCCGCAAGCGCCGTATGCGCCCCAACGCCGGTTCGATCGGATGGAAAGATTGGAGCCGCTTCACCTTGGCCGGCATCGGGGGACAGGTGCTCGCACAATTGGGCATGACCTGGGGCATCTCCAAGTCACTGGCCTCGAACGGCGCGGTATTGAACTTGATGATCCCGGTGATCACGGCGGTGCTGGCTTCTTTTATGCTCCACGAGAAACTGACGGTGCTGCGCGTTGCGGCGCTGGGCCTCGGCTTGGTGGGCGTCTTCATGATGTCCGTTCCGGATCTGCGCGCAAGCTCGTTCCTGGAGATGAAGTACCTTGCGGGCAACGGCCTCATTTTGGTTGGCTGCTTTGGCTCGTCGTTTTACAACACGTATTGCAAAGGCCTGATGCGCCATTTTCAGGAAATCGAGATTCTGATCTTCAGTTACATCACGGCATCCGTGGCCAGCCTGCCGTTGCTGATCTGGGTGGAACCCTTCCACTGGAAGGTGTTCGCTGCTCTCGATTGGAAGTCGTGGGCAGCGTTCGCTTTCCTGGCGATCCTGATGTACGGAGCGTCGATGCTGCTTTTCTTTGCGGCGCTGGAGCACCTGGATGTGACTGTTGCATCTGTCTCGCTGTACCTGGTGCCGATTTTCGGCGTGCTCCTGGCGGCGGTGCTGCTGGGCGAACGGCTGAGCGCCCTGGCCATGTTCGGGTCCGCGGTGGTCCTTGCCGCTACTGTTCTTATTGTTAAATATGATACGTTGACTTAGGAGTGCAATAAATATGAGGCCAGTAACCACGTTTTTATGATCGCGCTCCTTTTCACTGCCGCTCTGGCCATGGCGCAAGAGCCCTTCCCGGTGATTTCGACGGTGGATGCCACCACTATCGCCGGCCGGCCCGTTCAGCTCGATGCCAACGGAAAATTGTTGCCTTGGCCGATGCCCGATAACATAGGCTATTCCTACAGTTCTCGCTTCCTTACGCAATGGGGCATCCTCTGGGATCTTTACAACCGTCACCGCTACCAATACTTTTTCTGCTGTTTCGATTTCGACCGCACAACCTTCGAGATGCAGCCGGACTGGCACTGGGCGAACTCGACGGCTTATCTCCGCGCCATGACGGAGGGCTTTATCGAACGGCTCTACCCGTACACGGGCGACCCGAACACTATTACCTACCTACAGGACTTTATCGATTGCGAAATGGCGAACGGCTTGACCCCCAGGAGTTATGTGTGGGGCGGGGTGCCTTACACGTCGGCCAATCCGGGCGACCGCCGATATACGGGATGGAGCCACCACGGGGAGGATTACCTTGAACCGCCCATCGTGGGCGAGGAGGGTTACGCCTATGTCCGATTCTACGAGATGACCGGCAACACCAAATACCTTGAAGCCGCCATCCATTTCGCCGATGTGCTGGCCAAGGATTACAAGACGGGAGATGCCAAGAACTCGCCGTGGCCGGTACGCTGCTACGCTCGCGACGGAAAAGTGGAAGGTCCGGGGATGGGGCCCTACTCGGCAAACGTTGTCGAGCCTGTCATGCTCTTTGACGAGCTGATCAGGCTCGACCAGGGCGATGTGGCCCGCTACCAGCAGATTCGCCAAGGCGCCTGGGAATGGCTGCACAAATACCCGCTGAAGAACAACGTCTGGGTTGGCTACTTCGAGGATGTCACGCCCAGTATGCAGAACATGAACCAAGTTATCCCGCTTGAGTACGCGCGTTATGTCCTTCTCAATCCCGATAAGGACCCGGAATGGCGAGAGAATACTCGTAAGTTGATCGAATGGGTAAAAACCACCCCCAAGAGGCCCAAGTATATCGTTCACGGCGCCACGGTAACGACGGAGCAAGGGAACGGAAAGAGCTTTTGCTGCAACGAGCCCAACCAATGCTGCGACAGCCATACTTCCCGTCTGGCGGCGGTCGAGGCGCTGTACTATGCCAAGACGCATGATGTCGCCTACGAGGAGGAAGCCTTCCGTTCTTACAACTGGGTGACGTACTTTCAGGGCATGCCTGCCAACGCGCACACTCCGTGGGGTGACCATGAATGGTGGTTCACCGACGAGTTTGCCGATGGTCCGCGCCGCCTGATGGATGCTTTCTGGGCGGTTCCCGAATGGGCACCTGCCGATGAGTCGCACCTGCTGGGTTCCTATTCAGTGGTCACCAAGATTGCCTACGGCAAGGGATCCGTCACTTACTCGACCTTCGACCCGTCGTCGATCGAAGTCCTGCGCTTGAGCTTTGTGCCGGACTCGGTGTGGTCAGGGGGTCGCAAGCTCGCCCGCCGCCACGATCTGAAGCAAGAGGGCTACACCTTCGATGACGCCACGCGGGTGCTCCGCATCTGGCACGACCACTCACGGGACGTTGACATTCAAGGAGCCTCTGCCGATCCCGTGCCGCTGGTGGTCGATTTTGACAACCCCCACGTTGGGGCCAACGTCAAGCTGCAAGGCCAATACCCTTCGGGCGTGATCGATCAGGGAGACGGCCAGTGGAAGGTTTGCCCGCCGGCCGGGCGCATGAGCACGTTTTCGCTGGGCGTTGCGGAGGCGAGCGCGCAAGAGGCGCACTTCCAGTTCTTTTATCCGCGCGTATTGATCCGCCTGGACGTGTACAATCCACTCGCCCGCGCGGTGAAGCTCACGCTTCGGGCGCCCGAGATCCGGGAAGTCAGTTTCACGCTCAAGCCCGGCCAACTTCGATGGATCAGGACCGGGTGGCTCGACCGCGCGTCGGCGGTTTTCCTGGAATCCGAGGACCTCTCAGCCCTCCGTTTTGACAACCTTGCGTATTCGTCTTACCTCTACGTCGGGACCGACAAGTCGGACTATATGTTCTCTGAGTTGAAAGAATCTGCAACGGCGGATGGCACCACACCGGCCGCTTGCATCAGGGCCGGAAATGCCACTGCGTGACTTAAACAAATCGAGGTTTCATTATGAAGATCACTCCACGTCAGGAAAAGCTACTCAAGCGTACGTTTATTGACTTCTGCCCGATGCAGGAATTCATCAGCGACCCGCTGATCATCGATCGGGCGGAAGGGTTGTACTACTGGGATACTGAGGGCAAACGGTATTTCGATGCCATCGGGGGGGTTTTTGTGGCCACGTTGGGGCACCGACACCCGCGCCTGGTCGAGGCCATGCAAAAGCAAATGGCGAAGATAACCTTCGCGCCGCCGCTTCACGGCATCGCGGATGTGACGCTCGACTTTGTCGAACGCCTGGGCTCGGTCACGCCCGGCAATCTGAAGTATGTAAAAGCCTTCAGCGGAGGCTCGGAAGCGAACGAAGCCGCCATGAAATTTGTCCGCCAATACTTCAAGCAGACCGGGCATCCGGGAAAGTACAAATTCATCAGCCGCTACCAGGGTTACCACGGCGCCACGGCGGGGGCCATGGCAGCCAGCGGCACGGGCTCGCGCAAGTCCAAATTCGAGCCGCAAATGGCAGGGTTCCTGAAGGTCTTCCCGCCCCCCCACTACCGCAGCGTGTTTGCCACCTGGGAGGAGTGCAACCGCTTTGCCGCTAAAACCGTGGAGGACGTCATCATCGAGGAAGACCCGGAGACGGTGGCGGGCTTCATTGTCGAGCCCATTGGCAACACCGGCGGCATCATTACGCCGACCCGAGAGTATTTCGAGATTCTGCGCACCATCTGTGACCGGTACAACGTGAAACTGCTCTTTGACGAAGTAATTACGGGGTTCGGCAAGACCGGCTCGATGTTCGCCGCCCAGACCTATGGTGTCACTCCCGACATCATCTGCTGCGGAAAGGGACTGTCGAGCGGGATGATTCCCATCAGTGCGATGATCGCGCGCGAAGACATGGCGGAAGCCTTCTGGGGAAAGGCGGAGGAGGACATCCAATTCGCGCACGGGCAGACGTTCGCCGGCAACCCCCTGGCCTGCGCCGTGGGCATTGCCGTGATTGACGAGATTGTCGAGAACGAGTTGGATATCAAGGCTCGCTCGATGGGTGAGTACGTGCGGGCGCGCCTGGAAGGTCTGAAAAAGTACGGGGTGATCCGCGAGGTGCGCGGGAAGGGCATCTTGTTGGGCGTCGAACTTATGAAGGACAACGGCATGCTAGAGCCATTTCCAGAGCTGGGCAAGGCATTTTCCGCGAGCGCCCTGAAGAACGGCCTTATTCTGCGTGTCAGCCCGTTATGGTTTGCGGTTGCGCCAGCCCTCGTCGCGACGGAAGCCCAGCTCGACGAAATGTGCAGCTTGATCGAGAAAAGCTTAGTCGAAGCGCTGGAACAAGTGTCTCAGCCGGCTTCAAAGGCGGGCGAGAATCTCTCCGCGCTTCGTGCTTGAGACGCTCCGTGAGCGAAACAGGCACCAACCTCCGCTCGCCGGGAGCGGAACTTGAGGCGGACGGCGCGCGCGGGTCGCGGGAAAATCACCTTGGGAGGCTGACCAGTGAAAGACTCCTGCAGAGTTTACCGAAGCTGGGTGTGGTGCGGTTTGCTGCTGTGGACGGCGATGCTTCCGGGCATCGCGCGGGCTGAACAACTGGGCTACCACGAGATCAAGACCGATTCCTCAGGCAAGATTGCCCCCTGGTACGGAACCGGCCCTTCGCAGGCGTATGATCACGATATCCGGCTGCTTTTTCATTTTTGGATAGGCATGCGAAAATGTCCGAATGGCGTGCCCATGTACATGCAACACCAGGTGTGGAAACCCGACACTGAGGATCCTCGAGGGCTAGGCGGCGACCAGATCAACATGGCCCTCTCATCGTGGACTTTACTATACGACTACCTTGGTGACCCGGCCGTTCGGGCAAACATGACCTACATGGCCAACTTCTGGCTGGAGCATGGCTTATCCGGAGAGAGCGATGCGTGGAGCAGTCTGCCATACCCCTACAATACGGTCCTTCACTCCGGCGTCTACGATGGAGACATGCGGGCCGGAAAGGGCTTTCTTCAACCTGACAAGGCTGCAAGCTTTGGCGCAGAATTGATCGTGCTTTACAAAATGACCGGGGACCCGCAATATCTCCGCGCTGCCGTCCGTATTGCAGACACCCTGGCGGCGAAGGTGAAACCGGGGGATGGCGACAATTCTCCGTGGCCTTTTCGCGTCCACGCCCAGACCGGGGAAGTGCACCGGGTGGTGAGAGGCGGCAAGACTTTCCTTGCCTCATACACCAGCAATTACACCGGGGCACTAACCTTGTTTGATGACCTGATCGCCCTCCACCTGCCCAACGCCGCCAGGTACGCGGCAGCACGTGACACGGTCAGTACGTGGTTGAAGAACTACCCGATGAAGACGGATAAGTGGGGACCGTTCTTTGAGGACGTTCCCACTGAAGTGTTCTCCAACACTGAGATAAACGCGGACACGATGGCGCGATATATTCTCGAGCACCCCTCCTGGGATCCTGATTGGAAAAGGGACGCGGCGGCCATTCTCGACTGGAGCTATCGCTCATTTGCCAACCATACATGGGACAAGTTCGGGGTGACGGCGATCAACGAGCAAACGGCTTACAAAGTGCCCGGCAACAGCCACACCTCGCGCCATGCATCCCTGGAACTGTTGTATTGTGAGCAAACCGGCGACATGACGCACAAGGACGCGGCGATCCGGCGTCTTAACTGGGCTACGTATATGGTCGACGTGGATGGAAAGAACCGCTACCCCCACGACGATATCTGGCTTACCGATGGCTACGGCGATTACGTGCGACACTACCTCCGCGCCATGGCATCCTTCCCGGATTTGGCTCCGGACGACCAGAATCACCTGTTACGAACGACCTCGGTGATCCAAAACATCGTCTACACTGATGACGCAATCACTTACACCAAGTTTGACCCCACTTCCATTGAGCGTTTCAAACTTGCCCTTTGGGCGCCGAAGTCGGTAACCGGTGGGACGATCGAGTGGGACGCGACGACGAAAGTCCTCACCGTTCACGCGACAGCGAAATCGGTGCGCATCGCACGCCAATAGGAGAATTGTCCCTATTGAGAATTGCACTCAGGCCGTCACACCGGCAGCAATGTGGTCCCACGAAGCGGTTGAGCTTGCGATAAACGGCTTGCGAGCTTTCGTACAATCTACACGAAAATTATTATCCGTGGAATTGCCGGAACGCGTAAGCACAGAGTCACAGAGCAGACGTTGGAGCTTTTCCGCAATAGGAGATGGTCATTGCTTGCTCTTACGACAATCTTTACCTGGCGCTGCGGCCAGCGGGTGCGCTGTTGCTTCCGCCGCGCGGCTCTAACTTTGCGTTTCGACATCTGACATGCTCTTACGGCTCCGCGGGGCCCTGCCCTCTGTGTCAGCCGCTTTTGGCTGCAATACAAGGCGCGCTTGTTAAATCACCTTGAACCGGACGGGGCCGCGGAGCCAAGCTTTACACAATGTGCAAGCAGAGGGCTGCTTCAGGGAGGTTCATAATTGGCAACCAAGCTGGATTTGGGCGGCAGGTGTCACGATCTCCGTTCGGCAGTGCTCGAGAACGACTGGCTTCGCGTCAGCGTTCTTCCCGACATCGGGGCCAAGATTTACGACCTCGTGTGGAAGCCAACAGGAAAGAACATCCTTTGGCACAACCCCCGCATTCTTCCTCAGACCTATCCTATCGACGGAAACTTTGACAACTACTGGTGCGGAGGTTGGGACGATGGTTTCCCAACCTGCGATCCGTGCGAATATCGGGGCGAGCAATATCCGAGTTTGGGCAAGTTGCGGTCCGTGAAGTGGCAAGTGCAGGCGGCCGGCGAGGACGGGGAGAAAGCCTATGTCAAACTTGCTGCCTTCGGACCTATCAGCCCCGTGCGGGCGGAGAAGACGGTGACGGTCATGGCCAATTCTCCGGTGCTGCGGGTGCAATATGAAATCACCAGTCTCGGCGTTTTACCGTTGGAATTCATCTGGGGAACGCATCCTTCGCTGGAAGCCCACGAGAATCTGATCCTGAGAATTCCTGCGAAGACAGGAATTGTGGGTCAAGCCACGGACCCACGGCTGGGAACGCCCGGGCAACGATATGCCTGGCCTACGCTTGGATCGTCCGCGGGGGTTACGGACATGAGCCGTGTGCAAGGTATGGAGGCCAAAATCGCTTGCGGGCATTACGCCACGGATCTCCAGGCAGGTTGGTACGCCGTTGAGGATGCCCGCACTGGGAACGGGTTTCTGTTGCAATTCCCTCTCGCGCAATGTCCCTTCCTGTGGATGTGGCTTGTCTATGGCGGATGGCGTGGCTGTAGGCACCCGCTTAGAAACGTAGAAATCTGAACACAGGCCGAGGATTGAGAGCGAGCCATCCTCATCGCCGCAGGCGGCTTGGGCTTTGAATGTCATCGCCGCAGGCGCGTTCGGGGACA